>CAZIZQ010000008.1:0-30014 GCA_964544105.1 uncultured Gammaproteobacteria bacterium
CAAATTCCGTTTCCCGTTTTATTATGGATCTTCCCGAAAGAGTTATTAATCAACACGCACATATTCTAGTAAAAAGTAACGACGTACCGGAATTTCTATGAAGACCACATCTGTACATCCATTGCAATCAAAAGAATGGGGCGACTTTAGAGAAAAAACAGATGTAAAGGTAATTAAGCAATCTGGGTTACAAATAACGATTCATAAAATTCCTCATATACCATGGACAATTGGATACTTTCCCAAAGGCGACATGCCGGATAAGAAAATGATTGAAGAGTTAAAAAAGATTGGTAAGGAAAATAAATGTATATTCATTCAGATGGAACCAAATGTTGAAAAAATTCAGAGTTCAGAATTCAAAATTCAGAATTTAATTCATAATTCTAAATTCATAATTCTAAATTCTTTTCATCCTCTATTTACCAAATACACATTTATTCTTGATTTAACAAAATCTGAAGAAGAACTACTTAAAAACATGCATCCCAAAACCAGATATAACATACGGGTTGCCCAAAAACATAATGTGGAAATTGTTGAAGATAACTCAGATGAAGCATTCCAGGAATATCTCCGTTTAACTCACGAAACCACAAAGCGCCAAGGATTCTATGCCCACACAGAAAATTACCATCGCCTTATGTGGCATACGTTAAAAACTCAAAACTCAAAACTCAAAACTCAAAACTCGGATACGGAAAAATTGACTGCACATCTTTTTCTGGCAAAATATAAAAACGAAACTCTCGCTGCTTGGATTATATTTGTTTACGGTGATACGCTTTACTATCCATATGGCGCATCAAGCAGTACGCACCGTGAAACTATGACAAACAATCTTTTAATGTGGGAGGTAATAAAATTTGGAAAAAAAATGGGTTTAAAAAAATTTGATATGTGGGGGGCACTAGGGACAAATCCCGATCCAAAAGACCCGTGGTTTGGATTCCATAGATTCAAGCAAGGCTACGGCCCACAACATATTGAATTTATCGGCAGTTATGATCTTGTAATTAATCCTATTTTGTATCAACTCTACAAACTCGCCGACAAACTCCGGTGGATAATTCTTAAACTAAAAAAATAAACACTAAGAAATTTTGTAAAGGCGGAGGTTGTTTTTTCTGTCATACTTCGTAAGCGGTAAAGTAATTTCGTAGTTTAGACTCACAAGTCTTGTTCCTGGTTTTAATTCTTTAAGTAGTTTTGGCTTTAGTCTTTCTAGAGCTTTTGGAACCAGATACACGTAAACTACGGTTGCTTTTGACAAATCCTCGTCAAAGAAATTTTTTCGCTTTATCGTAATTTTATCTGTCAATTTTTCTTGCCAAATTTTAATCTTTGATACCAAAACCCGCAAAGGGTCAATTTCTATTCCTATCCCCTTTGCTCCAAATTCTTTCGCTGCAACAATAAGTGTTGTGCCATTACCCGACCCAAGTTCGTACACAATATCTTTCGAGGAAACGTTTGCTAACCTACACACTGCCTGTGACTTTTCTTTAGATGTCTTCCACCACGGCGCCCACGGGCTGTCCGGCGGCCAAACCCAAGACAAGACGATAAGTAAAAAAATAATTGCTGCTAACAAAATTATATTTATTAAAATAATGTCCATAATACTTTTCCTAGAATATCATCTCTTCTAACCCAGCCTAACTCCCTACTATCTAAACTATCATTTGCATTGTCGCCTGAGAGAAAATATTGTTGTCTCTCTTTTTTTTTAATTCGTTTCACAAATGTTTTTTCAAAACTCTTAAAAACAACGATATCTCCAACTTTGGGTTCTCTAAAAATATATGGGATTGAACTGACTAGAAGCGTTGTCCCTGGATAAATAGTTGGCTCCATGCTATGACCAGCAACCAGGAATTTCATGAGGAGAATCATTTTGCAGTCTTTGTTTTTTGGAAGATTTCTGCAATTTCATCAACTGCTTTTATAAGATCTTCTGCTGCTTGCACGTCTACATGCTGCTTGTTTTTACTACAAAGTTTTGCTGCCTTCCAAAAAGTATCGTGTAAATTGGGAAATTTCTCAAGGTGTTCGGGCTTAAAATAATCGGTCCAAAGAATTAATAATTCTTCTTTACATTTTTGCGCATGTTCTTCTTTTGTCCAAATTGCCCGTACTCTATTATTAAGATCATTTTCTGGATATTCACCAAGCTTTTGCACCATTTTCAAAACCGTTAAGGCAGCCACCTGGGCTGCTTTTGGATCATAGATACCACATGGCACATCGCAATGTGCATATGCTATCCTCGATGGCAATACATTTAATAAATCTCTAATAATATTTTTCACGTTTCTATCCTAACCTCTCCCAAGTCTGTTGTCAACCTTATTTTCTATATCGGGGTCGTACCGTAGATAATAACTTGCGTCCCGGGATTATCTTTTGATACATATGTTGTATTTCCTGTGGCAATTGGATCTGCCCACTGATACAGTTGCGCAACGTCTTCAGTACGCATATTTACACATCCATGGCTCATTGGATACCCAAAATTATTATGCCAATACGTCCCATGAAGACCAAAACCCATGCTCTTTGGAATATCGTTATTATAGAAGAACATCACATACGGCACATTTGGCAGATCGTAAAAGTCCGATCCTTGTCCACCAGTCATTCTGGTTGCTTTTAACTTTATCCAAATAGAAAATATCCCAGTTGGAGTTCTACCCCATTTCCCTGTTGATACAGGAAAACTATAAACTAACCGGTCTCCCTCGTAGGCATATAAATGTTGTGTAGTTAAATCAACTTCAATTCGTTTTTTTTCTGTTGTTACACCAAGCACGGGAGATGGGGGCAAGGCAGCAAGAAAACGCGGGGCAGAAACTTTTCTACCCAAGAAAACCCCTTCTGCCGCTTTGTCATCAAATGCACCCGTTAGGTCGTTAATGCAACTAATAGAATTAGCGCAGGTTAAAGAATCCTTCTTTAACACAAACCAACCCAACACGCCAGGCAGAATCAGCAATAGAGAAAAAACAATATAAACAAATGTTATCTTGCTAGAACCCCTTTTCCCTGATGATTTTTTCTGTTTTCTCTTCACATACTAAGCATACTCAAAAGAGGAAGAAAAAGTAAATACCCTATCGGACTAGACTTGACTTTTATCTTATAGTATGGTATACTTCGGCTTCTGTTCTTATCTATGGAAAACATATTTAATACCCTTACTTCTATTGCAACAGCTTCGGCCATGCTCCTTAACGTGGCCATAACGCCTCAGGCTCAACCAAAACAAACCGTGCTTGCAACACGCACCATTTCCCTTGAAAACCGCTACCCAGACGCATGGGTAAACGGCGTTTTTAAGGATAATATCCTCTATACCGTAGCCTATATGGAAAAAGGGGCAAATGCCGATATGAATCAGGTGGAAAAACCGTTTACCTACCAATTTACCCTCAAACAGGGAGATAGCTTTGCTTTCCACGACGATATTTTTACAGACTACAAAGGCAAGGTGGTCAAAACCACCAACGCCCATTTTAACGCCCAGGAAGGGTTTAAATTTAGTGGTGCACTGTATGGAGACGGAGTATGCCATTTAGCCTCACTTATGTACTGGGTGGCTAAAGACGCAGGTATAAAAGCCCTTGCTCCTACTAACCACGATTTTCGTACTATTCCCGATGTCCCGCGTGAATATGGAGTATCCATCTATAGCATGCCTGGACAACTTGGAACAAATAGCCAGCAAAACCTGTATATAACTAATACCTTGGAAAAACCACTTACATTCAAGTTTGAATATGATGGGAAAAACCTAACCCTTTCCATGGAAGCTAATCCTTCATAAGATAAACAGCGTAGACTCGCTGAATTATGGTGGTAATATTAAGTAAAATAAGTACTACAAACATCCAAGTTAATATATTTGCATCTAAAATTAGTAGATAAAAAATTAATCCTCCCAAAACTACCAAAAATCGCCCTGTTCTTTGAAAAATCCCAGAATCCATTTTCTTACCCTTTTGGGCTGCTTCTGCCCGCGCCCGAATATAACTAACTAAAAATGTTGTTAGAATGGCCAGAACAACAATTTCCCAAGCAACAAGTCCTGCATAACCAAATGCAGCAATTATAAAAAAGTCTGCAACTCGATCGCATACCGAATCGAAAAACCCACCAAATAACGATACTTTTCCAGTATATCGCGCAACATAACCATCTATTGCATCAAATACGGATCCTAATAAAAATAACAAAGCAAACCCATACATGTAGTTACTTAAAAAATAGAAAAAAAGCGCCGAAGAAAAAAGACTAAGCAGAGTTAGAATATTCGGGTGCAATCGAATAAAAGGATAGGATATAATACGCATAATATGAGTCTTGTATCGTACAAAATCGATTTCCATACGCACTCTATCCTATCACAAGATGGCGGCATTAGCGAAAACGACTACAAAAAAGCCCTGGTTGAAAAAAAACTTGACTACATTGCTATAACCGACCATAACGAAATTGACTACGCCTTATTGTGCCAAAAAAATCTTGGAGAAAATATTATTGTTGGCGAAGAAATTACAACAAGTAGTGGAGAAATTATTGGCCTTTTTTTAACAAAACGTGTACCACCAAACCTTACTCTACAAGAGACAATTAAGCAAATCAAAAAACAGCACGGCATTGTGTACATTCCCCATGCATTTGATACACATAGATTTGGGATAGGAGAAAAAAATCTGCGTGTAATACAACAAGATATCGATATAATCGAAACTTTTAACGGCCGTATGACTATTGCCTCAGCAAATATAGAAGCCGAAAACTTTGCTCAAGAAAATAGCATTACTAGTGCTTGCGCAAGCGATGCACATAGCGCAAACGGGCTTGGCTATACCTACACCATAGTGGGGGAGAAAAACTTATCCTACAACAAAAAATACCTCTCCTCTCTTGCCTACTGCGCGCCAATGTATAATAGAATACGACACTATGTTTTTAGATAAGATTTTTTTTGCTGTGTGGTTTTTTTTGCCTGTTGGTATTGCTAACTGCACCCCAATTATTGCTGCTAAAATTCCTATTCTAAAACAATGGTCATATCCCGTTGACAGTTACCAAACATTTCGGGGAAAACGAATTTTGGGTGACCATAAAACTATCCGCGGTTTGATTGTTGGCATACTTGCAGCCATTGCTACAGCAATAATCCAACAATACCTATATAAGGTCACAACTATTAATCCTATTGTATTTGGTACTGCTTGTGCTATTGGCGCGCTTGGCGGCGACATGACAAAAAGTTTTTTAAAAAGGCAGTTTGGCATTGCCTCGGGCCAAAGGTGGTTTCCTTTTGACCAGCTCGATTACATTATTGGCGGTATTCTAGCAACTTCTTTTTTTATACAACTTTCATTTTCCCAATACGCACTTATTGCCATTGTATGGTTTGCCTTACATATTATATTTTCAAAAATTGGGTATTTGTTAAAACTAAAAAGCGTTCCGTACTAAAACAATTCTAAATTGTCATTGTCACACGGAGTGGCTGGTGGTCCGATCCGTAAGTATCGGGGAAAATAACCGGCCTACTTACTTTTATATCTTTTTGGGAAACAATAAAATCCAGTTGTGTCTGAAGCCACGGGTGGGTTGATTGCCAATTGAATATATTGACCAATTTATGTTTGTTTAATACACCCATTAACAAATCTTTCTCGTTGGAAAAAAATTCTTCCCAAGAATAATTGTGCACCCACCCAACAACCAAATTAAAATACCAAAATCCGTAAGTATTAAAATCTCCACAGATAATATTTTTTGCTCCAGAATGAAACTGATCAATTACTGATTGAAATTGATTTATTCTAATTTTTGGCCGGACATAACATTGGAAGTGTACGTTAAATACTCTAACCGGCTTGTCCTTCCATAAAATATCTACATACTGCCCTTCAATGCACTCTTCCAAACTAAATAATTGCGCAAGAATAGAATCATATTGGACTGTCGGAATAATAAAGGTTTGTTTTCCTACAAATGGCACTTTCGATAACACAACCAGAAAATATGGAATTTTTTTTCGCTTTTCTTTAATGTAGTAGGAATCAATTGCCTGAGCAATATAAAACCCAGGTAATTTTTGCAGTTTTTTTAATAAGGGCTTTGTTACTTCTTGTAAGCAAATCACGTCAGCATTTTGTTTGGTAATAAAACTGGTAACTTGCCCAAATGATGCATTTTCACTCCACACGTTCCACGAGATAACTTTCATAACTCCAAACTAACTTTCTGTGTCGTGTAAACTGTAGAGACCAACACCAATTACCGCACCTGACAAAACTAGGAGAATCCCAAACTCTGCGTATGCCAGCAGGTCGGCACCGCTACTGGTACCAACCGAAGAACCAAGCGATGCCAAACTAATTAGAAAACGGGTAAGAAGAGAGGTCAAAACGCCACCTAATAATAGTCCCGTTGCAATAAGTTTTGATTTTTTAATAAGCATTATGCCAAAAATTGCAAATAATGCACCAATAACTATGCCAAAAAATATGGCAGTACGGGTATAACTGGCGTTTTTTTCGTTATATATTTTAAGTTCGTTTTCGTATTGTTGTCTTTTTCCCTCGTCCTTTTGTTGATCTAGGTTTTGTTTTTGAAACAGAGCCTGACAATCGGCAGATGCTTGCGACTGCGGGGTTTCATAACAGCTTTTGGGAATAGTATTAAGAAATGGCGCTTGGGGATATGTTGGCATGACTGGTTGGGGATAAAATGCGGCAACACCAAATCCAGTGGTAATAGACAGAATAATGCCTAAAAAGAAAATATAAAGCCTGCTTATCCACTTCATACTCTCCTATTTAGACAGAAGTGGCAAACTTTGTCAACAAACCAAATGTATTATCCTCGTACATATACAACAACAACATGCTATAATACCGTATGGGAAACTTTAATCGAGACAATAGATTTAGCAGGGGATCAGATCGAGGAGGCAGACGAGACTTTGGCAGGCACGATTCTGGCAGGCGTGATTTTGGCAGACCAGAAATGCACAAAGCAGTCTGCAGTAAATGTAGAAAAGATTGTGAAGTTCCTTTTAGACCAACAGGCAGTAAGCCGGTTTTTTGCAGAGACTGTTTTAAGTCCAACGACAATTTTAATGATAGACCAAAACAACCTAACTACAGAGACCAATTTGAATCACTCAATGCCAAACTCGATAGAATACTAAAAATTCTAACCCCAGTCGCTGCACCCGTAGAAGCTGTTGTTGAACATGCAGAACTTGCTGAAGAAACTGTTGCTCCAAAAAAGAAAGTAAAAAAGCCAAAAAAATCCCCACAAGAGCAAGAAAAAATCTAACCATATGAAACGGATTAGCTAGAGTCAATTTGTTCGTGCCAAAAGATCATCAAGATACAATGACTCTGATGTTACACTGATTGTCATTGCCTCATTCCATAAAAGATGGTTTATATTGGGAATAAGGTTTCCACCACTGTAGTATAAAAGTTCTGGTTTGTATCCACATGTGTCAAAAACATCTGTCGCTTCTCGGAAAATCTGCTGACCTATTATTTGGAAAATTTTTGCCATCCGATAATTGCCTCTGTTTGCCTCTGCAATTCCCATATCCATTGCAAGCTTTGCTCGATACAAAGGATCTAATATCCATTGTGCTTCTCGATAAGGATACTCAGTCTCGCGGTAATAATGATCACCTATATACCGTTTTGCGCCAGCACCGGGATCCATACGAAGTTCAGAATTTGAAGCAGCAAAATACACCTCTGGATTAACATAGTTCATGGCTCCGTGTCCCATTGCAACAAGTGTTGCAAGATCAGTCTGCCCTTGATGTCCATCAGGACATGTATGCTCAAATGGATACTTTTTTCTTACAAAATACTTGCCTTTATGCACAGCTTCTTTTATGTGTTTTTGTTTGCCTTCTGGCATAAATGGCAAGATAAGACCTAATCCGTTTGTCACTAATGCAACAGAAGAAAGAGGCGGTGGATCATACACTTTTCCCCACTCCCACATAGATGTTTGTTCTGCATTGGTCACATCAAGTCGTATCAAAAAGTTCACTTCGTTTTCTAAATCAGTTTGTTCCTCTTTAGAAAGTTTCATTCCTCGACTGAGTGCTCTGGCAAGAGTTATAAGATGAAATCCAAATGAATCAGGCTGGTGTGGTTCGGGCCACGGATACTCACCTCCATCTGTTAGTGTATGAATTGATGGCGCAGATCTAGTAAGACGTCTAAACCGCTTACCTGCTAAATCCTGTACAACGCCTATTGGTTGACCAAATCTCTGTGTGTCCCTTGCAAAAATTGCATGTTGTCCGTGAAGCCATATTTCTGCTGCAGTTAATCCTTGCGCAACAAGTTCTTCTTGGCTTGGATCTATTGCACCAACATGTTTTGAGTAAGGGTTCTGTAATGCGTCAGCTACAATAGCACCGTCTCGAGTCCACGCATGATGCATGTGTGCCCGTTCATCACTATGAGGAGGAACTGCTGCAGGGAATAAACCACTTACCGAGTGTTGTTGCTCAAGAAGTGTCTGAAATGATTGTCTATGTCGCTCGAATAATTCTTCACGAGAAAACTCTCCGTTTTCTCTAGCTGGGAGAAATGGGTGCTCAGAAACAGCTATGAGCCGTAGTGACTCAGCTAAAGTCATAAAAATGATACATCTCCTTCAGAGTAGTCAAAAAAATCCTTATTTGTCAAGATAAACAGGTGATTTGTGACCACGTTTTATTACGGAAGAATCATACTACTATTAGTAGATGGTGTAAAGATATTCCTCTTTCAGAGAAAGCAAAAGTGTTTTGGTCTCGTCTCGCGAAGATTCCTCTAGATCAGTTTAGAAAAACTTAATTGCGAAAAATAAAATTGGAAGTAAGAAAATTAGAAAAAATATTCACCAGTATGGGGTTTTTGCCATTCGTTTTAGTAAATCCTCAATTCACAGGAGGATTGTGGGATGGATTTACTCAACGTTTGATGGTAAAATATCTTACATTCCGCGATAGTCCGCCAGCTGGCGGACAGGAAGCTGTATGTGGTTTGTATACACAATCTTTAATTCTGTAAACGGAAAAATTTATATTGGAGAAACAGGTGATCCCGAAAGAAGATTGCATGAACATAATCTGAAAAGAGGAAATCATTTTACAGCAAAACTTGACGGAGATTGGATATTAATTTATAAAGAAGAAGTTATTGATCGTAAAAGCGCATTGGTTAGAGAAAAACAATTAAAAAGTTATAGAGGAAGAGAATTTATTAAACAATATATTCCGCGATAGTCCGCCAGCTGGCGGACAGGAAGCTGTTTTTTACTTTTCTTCCAAAAACAATTTAACATATTCCGCGATAGCTCAACGGTAGAGCAGGAAGCTGTTAACTTCAAGGTTCTAGGTTCGAATCCTAGTCGCGGAGCTGAGTCTTCAATTTTAGAACCTTGTGACCTTCTAAAAGGGTCTGAAAGGTTGGTGTAGCAATATATTTGCTCACCTTTTTGTTCTTAATTTCTATTCTTTCAAAGAAAAAGCGAAGATATAGTTGTTTTATAAAATCAGGGGCATTTTGATAGGTTTCATGGATATTCTTGGTCATATTTAGCACTTCTTCGATAAGGTTCAAATCCAATACCCGGTTACTCTGAATATCGGCTATTCGCTGGTTAATTCCGTCTATTTCAGCCTGAACCGAGGCGTGCTGGCGGGTATAAACGTCATGGTCAATCTTTCCCTCAATATACTTCTTCTCAATACCATCCCGTTGTTTTTCAAGGCCGATTAACTGGTTAAGGAGTACTTTTCTTTCAGACGTGACGTCCAAACTTCGAGTGGAAATTGCCTCTTTAGCCTTTGTTTTAACCAATTCGATAAATTCCTCTGTAAACTGTATTTTCTTAAATAGGTCAGAGACCTTACGCTCTAAATCTTCTTTTTCAACGTATTTTGAGTAGCATCCTCCCGACCTTGTGCAATGATAGTAAGCAATTTTATCTCTTAGCTTCGACCTTGTTATCTTATGCCATTCGGCAGTATATCTTCTTCCGCAGAACCCGCAGTAGACGAAGCTACAAAGCAAAAAGTTATGCTTTCGCCTTCGAATTGAGAATTGTCTGTGTTTTGCTCTGATATAGCGGCAAGTATCAAACAATTCCTTCGAAATCAGAGGCTTGTGATTGCCAATCTTAGTTAAACCAGCCCAATGCATCTGGCCATAATAAAATTCGTTATCTAATACTTGATGAATTGTAGAGTGGGATAATTCTTTACCGTTCTTGCCTGTCATACCCTTATCGCCAAATACCTCGATTAGCTGTTGAATTGAGAATTTGCCGGTTGAATATAACTGAAACATCTCTTTAATTAGTGGAGCTATCTTTTTATCAGGAACAATGATGTTTTTCGTTTCATCAGCGGGGTTAGGAATGTTTTTATAGCCAAGCGGGCTTGGTCCCGGATACCAGCCTTGTTCCCATTTCCTCAACATACCTTTTTTAGTTTTTCTGCCTAAATCCCTTGAGTAATAGGCGTTAAGGTTGGCTAACACGCCATCGAGAAGGTATCCTTCAGGGCTGGTATCAATCATTGGTTGCGTGATTGATAGTAACTTAACGCCATTTTCAAGGAGTTCTTTCTTAAATAGAGAGTGTAGTAGCTCGTTTCGGGCAAAGCGGTCAGTATGCCATACCACACAAGCATGAACTTTATTGTCAATGCAATAATTGACCATTTCCTTAAACATTGGCCTGCTGGCAGTCATAGCTGACTTCCCTTCATCGAGGAATATCTTTAGAAGTTTATATTTTTCCTTCTTAGCGTATTCTTCAATTGATTGTTTTTGGGCATCAATTGAATAGCCTTCCTCTGCTTGGTTTTTAGTTGATACTCGGGCATAGCCCACAACTGTTTTAACTGGTTCCATAAATTTCACCTCCTTTGGTTGTGGTAAAGGCAACTTAGGGGTCAGCCAAGTTGCTCTTTGTACCACTTCATTTGTTTGCCAATTGCCAGACTTTTCATTGGCTCATGGCATTGATATCCCTCATTAAGTAGAGGAATTAACTTGCGATGCCTGTTTCCGGCATGGAAATAAAGCTCAGAACCTTCAGGAATTACCTTTTTAATCTGCTCAACGACCGAATTGAGCCATTCCTTAAAAGCTAATCGTTGTTTATTGGCAAGGCTTTCCTCGTAAGGTTCAACCTCATCAGTTAGAGCTAAAAGGCCATATTTAGGCGAAAGAATGTAAATTGCATCGTAATTACGCTTGCAATACTCTAAAGCCCACCTAAACAATGGCGACTTGCTATATAACTGTTCTGCCGACGCTTTTTCGTTTAGTTTCCTTGACGAACCTGCTATTAGTGCTACTTTCATAAATTCTCACCTCCTTTCTTGTGTTTCTCGATGTATTTGTTTATGATTTATCTACAAACAAACCTGGCCTCTCGAAAGAGAACCGAGTTTGGGCGTAACTGGAGCCTTAGAGTCGCAAGCTTGCAGGTTCCAGTTTTTTATTTATTAAAATTATTTTATGTAACCTTCAGGCTAAAATCGAGCCGAAGGTTGTTTTTCTTCTACCTTTTTGATTTTTAATTAACAAACCGCACCATACCGTACCGCATAAGCTGAATTGGTTTATTCAATCAGCTTCTTGCATAAATCGCAGAAATACAGCGTTTGTAAAGCGTTCTCTAAGTCTTTCCTTAAGATAACGTCCTTAGCTATTATTTCCTCGATTCCTTCATCCTTTGCACATTCTGGACAGCAAACATTGCCTCTTATTTTGTAGGCAAATATGTCCATAATGTTAATTTTTGTCATGTTCATCACCTCCTTTCATAATTGCCCTCCGCATCTATCACAAAATAGTTCTCTATACTCATCAGCTATGTCTTTATTAGTTTTATAGCCAAAGTACTCAATAATCCCTAATTCGTTGAAACATTCAAGGCAAAACAGATAGCCATTAACCTCAAAGGCTACTACCTGCATGTTGCTTCTTCTTTTATTGCTTTTTCTTAATCTGCCCATAAGCTCTCCTTCTTAAAAGGAAAAGAATACGACTTGGCAAGGCTCGAAAGAGCCGACACCAAACCCGCCGCATTCATGCGTTGCGGGTTAGAAACTTCAGGGAATAGTAGGCTTCTTTCAAAAGACTTCTTCTTATATATATTCGTAGGTAGCTGGTTACCTGTTCGAATAGGTAATCTATTACTCCATCTACAGGTAAAAGATTCCACTATTGTAGAAGTGTAATTTATTACACTATCCCTCGGTTTCATCTTGATTAGCCTCCTTGCTTTTAACTGGCACAGTTTTAGGTTTTAGGAAATACGAAAGGTCGTAAGTATTTGAAGAGTAAGACTTCCCGGTATAAGGGTTGATACCGCCTCTTTTAACTTTGATGTACCTACATGCTTTTAAGATTGCAACATGTTTCTTAACAGACTCAACTGTTAAGCCAATATCTTCGGCGATAGTCGGTTCGCTTGGGAAACAATCGTTTTTGCCATATAATCGGTCAATTAGGTTAAGTAATGTCAGTTTCACTCCAGAACCTAATTTTTTATCGCTTAGGACTACCTTAACCTTATTCTTATCTACACTGTAAATTATTCTGGTTAGTTGTTTATCAATTACTTTTTCCATATCAATTTACATTCAAATACCCGCTATTCCTCTTGCGGGGTGTATTCGCTGAAAATCAAAGTTTTGCCTTGGTCAATGTAATTAGCCATTAAAAGGGGCGACATCGTGTATTCTTTGCCTTGAAAATAACCTTCAACTAATGCCATCAATTCATCAGATTTACGAAAGACAAAGATTACGCGTCTTGGATTAGTGTTATTGATACCAATAAAACTTGAGGGAGATTTGAGCCTTAGGAAGGCTTGCAGTTTAAGGTCTGTGGTGGAGTAGATATTGTCTTGGTTAATATCAATTTTGCTTTGCATTTTCATTCTCCTTTTGTTTTTGCTTTTTATGCTGAATTAGCATCAGGCATAAATTTATCCAGCGTTCAACCGCTTCATCAGTTACTTTTTGAATATCAGTTTCAATTTCCTTGTCCATAAAAATATCCCCAACTTTGTAGGGATATTTTCTAACAATTTGAGAGCCTTGCGAATGAAATTAAATTACAGGAGGTTTCACGATTGGTTTATTTTCTCGATGTAGTCAGCTAAACTATGACGGAGTAAACTTGCATCATTAACCGAGCAGACAGGACAATTATCTGTTTCTTCATCAGTAGCATGGTTTCCCTTAACTGGACAGTAACGTTCCTGCCAAATAGTTAAAGTTTGCTCATAATTCTTTGGCTTTTTAGTTTTACCCTCGATAACTTCTTCAAACATCACCCAGTACCATTGTCTTAATTGTTCGATTGTCGGATGGCTTTTAGAGTCAGGGAATTTTGGACCAGGTTCATATTCGTAAATTTCGATAGCTTTTGCCCTTTCTGGTTTATCTTTTTGGTGTATTAACCCTTTCTTTATCATCTTTTTGAACTCATTAAATTCGGTTCGTACTTCAGTTGTTGTGGTGTAAGGAGTTACTATGATTGCATATTCGATATCGTCAGGATAAACTGGATTTTCGATGACTTTGTAATAAGTGCTTCGGTAGGCGTGTTCAGGAATTTCATTAAAACCAACTGCGTAGATAATGACTTTATCGAAGTTAGGAGTGCGGTTAAAAAGCCTTCTCGTTTTCTCAATATCTTTTAAGAACTTATCCCATCTGCTTTCGTCTTTATTTTCTCCCCAAATATGAGCATAGAACTTTTGGTACTCACTAATCTTAAAAGGCTTCTCGATTTTCCATTTTTCTCGAAGGTAGGCAATATATTTAAGAAACTCGGGCTTATCAACTAAAAAAGCGACGTTAGTGTGATGCTTAACATTCCTGATATTGATTTTTATCATCTCAATTTCCATCTGATAGAATTATATCTAAAAAAAGCGGTAGTAATTAGTAAGAATTCGGAGGTTGAGGCTAAATCGTATAATTATACGATTTGAGTTTACATAATTATGTAAATTAGAGGCTTTCGATTTCTAAGATTATGGCATTTATAGTTAGTAAACTATCAAGTAAAGAAGGAAAAACAAGAAAGCTGTATTACATCGCCCGTGCCTACCGGGAAAAACTGACAGGTAAACCTAAACGGAGAATACTTTTCTCGCTTGGTCTGAGTGACAACTTAGACACTGCCTTGAGCTATAGGAAAGCGCAAAGGCATCTTATTATAGAAAAGCTTATAAATCTAGAAGAGGATTTTCAGTTAGCCGACAAAGGTATACTGCCGAATATCATACATTACCCTCGAAATATACAGATGAGGATAGTACTACAAGAGGTTTCAACTGCTGAAATGGAACTTGAAGAAATAAAAAACAAGATAACAGAACTTGAACAGTTGAAGGCTGAATTTCCTGAATGTAGTGCCAGACACACCCTTTAAAACCCGCAAAATGTAATTTCTGTGGGGGCTGGCACTACAAATACTGCTCGATTTCCTTTCTTAGATTTACTATAATTTCCTTACAACTTAATAGCCTAAACCCCGCAAGGGGCATGGCATGAAAGACCTTGTGAGCAATAAGCTCTCCGTTAGAGCGCTCACAAGGCTGTGTGGGGAAACCCATGCAGGTGGCGAAAGCCATCGCTAGCGGGGAGCTTTTTATGGCTCCTAAGAATGGAGGTGTTTATGGAAGTATTGCTTATTGTTATTTTAATTTTTGCGTTTTACTTTCTGCCGACAATCATTGGATTTACCCGCAAAAAGAAGAACGCGGCCGCTATTCTTGTTGTTAATTTCTTTCTCGGGTGGACTCTGATTGGCTGGGTCGTTGCTTTGGCATGGTCACTCACAACAGAATGAATAAAAAGAAAACTAAAAAGGTTTCATTTGAAGTGTTTATGAGATACGCGAAGTCAGAAGATTATATGGCAGGAGCTATTATTTATAAACACTTTCTACTTTCAGGTTTATCCTTGAATAGATACCTCAATAGATAAAAGTTTGACATAATTACTCTCTGTAAAGCCTTCAAAACAGGCGTTTAGACAGGAAACGATGAAAGATATTAGTCTCCCAACCCTTCAACCTTATTTTGGAGATTAAGTCTCGCCTTCGTTCTTTCGAGTCTATTTTTTGCCATTTCATAGTAGCGCTTATTGTTTTCAATTAGTACATAATGCCTGTTAAGCAGTTGGCATGCTACGCCAGTTGTACCTGTGCCAGCAAAGCAATCTAAGACTAAATCATTTGGTTTTGAGGCAATTTTGATAATATGCTTCATGATACTAACTGGTTTCTGTGTAGGATGGTCAAGTCTTTCGGGGTACATACAAATTTTGCTCTCAAAAAAATTATGCATCTCCATTTGATTTGTAAAATTCCAAGTATGACCTCTATTCCAAGCACAAATTACCATTTCGCAACTGTTTAAGAAGCTATTCTTATAAATACGAGGCGGAGGATTAATCTTATGCCATATCATAAATTGACATGTGTCAAATACTCCGTCTAATTGTTGGTGCC
Source organism: uncultured Gammaproteobacteria bacterium (assembly GCA_964544105.1). Lineage (GTDB taxonomy): Bacteria > Patescibacteriota > Microgenomatia > Levybacterales > UBA12049. The sequence goes on from CAZIZQ010000008.1 coordinate 15,570, forward strand.
ATTTCCCAAAGAGGTTATAGCTGGTAAAGATAAAGATGTTCCCTTTAGGCTTTAATAACCGTTTGAACTCTTTAGCATACTCATCTACAGGAATTGCGCCGTCCCATTCAGCAATATCGTTATTAAGAGGTTTTCTTCCAGGCAGAAAGATGTTACCTGTTGAATATTTCCTGATATCATAGGGAGGGTCGGTCAATACTAAATCTATTGATTTTGACGGAATTTTCTTGAGTAACTCCAATCCATCGCCAAGAAGTAAAGCATTATTCATGATATTTCTATTTTAAGCGATTTTTAGTAAAATGTTACATATGAACTCGTCATTATCTTACATCGACGGGATTGTCGAGAGAGAAATTAAAGATTTTGCTGAAAAGTTTCTAAAAGATTATTGTTCAGGTAAAGCAAGTAAGAAATCTAATATCATTAACAAGAAAAATAATATCTTCATAGCCGCTTTAGGAGATGAAATAACTGTTTATTCTGCTTTGATGCGTTCCTTAGATAGCTCATTAGGCAATAGGATTGAAAAAATGGCAAAATTGATTGCCCAGGAAAACTATATTGTTAAAAATAAAGTTGAAGGTTATATTTCTCAAGAGTCAATTAATGCTATTGCCTCTTTACTTGAAAGCTATAAAAATAGAGCAAAGAAACCAGAAGATAAAGACATTGAACTGATTTATAGAGAAAGAGATAGCAGTAAAAAACTCAAAAGACATTCCTCTGATTATTACCTAACATTAAAATCTGACACTTCTCAAAAGTTTCTTGTGGAGCTTAAAATTGGTGGTGATTTAGATAATAAAAAGGCCAGAAGCGAAAAGGAAGCCCTACTTGAGCAGTATGTAATTTTAAGAAACAGTGATGAAATTAAACCTAATGATAAAGTAAAAATACTCTTCTGCACTGCTTACAATAAGTACGGCGAGGATAAAAAATGGACTCAAGAAAGAGTAAGGCAATTCTTTTCCGATAATGAAATCAAAATAGGGAAGGATTTTTGGAACTTCTTCTGTAATTCGTCAGATGGATATGAAGTTGTAAAATCATCTTATCTTAAACATGCGCACTACTTACGGGATGCTCTAAAAAAGATTGTTGAACATTTTTCTTCACTTTAACAGGCTTGTAATTCAAAATTAACAAGTGGGTAACGTCTCTTTGGTTTCTTCCCCTAACATTGTAGGAGTAATTTTTCCTATATTCATTGATAGTTATATTCAGATTGATTTGTTGTTGTTTTTCATATATCTCGGAAATAAAATCAGTCTTTTTAATTATCATTAAGCATTTACATTTCAATTTACCAAAGAGTTTGGCTAAATCCTCCTGGTCTTGTTTGCCGAAAGACTTTTTATCGTATTCAGAAAATTCAGTATCGTAAGGTGGGTCAAAGAAGCAGAAATCATTTTCGTTAATATCATTGTTGATTTTCTCAAAAAACGACTTGAAGTCTTCATAATATATTTCAGTATTTTTGAGTAATGTAAGTACTTGAGGTGAAAAAGCATTATTAATCTTATGGTGGAAACTTTTATCGTTATATGAAGCTCCACCGTAGGGTATATTGAATTTTCCATCGCCGTTAAATCGGAACATAGAACCAAAGCAATACTCTCTAAGGAAAAAGAATTGAGCGATTTCTTCCTCTTTTGTTTCAGGTTTGAATTTATCTCTCAAATAATAATAATAAGCACCTTTAGTTACAGCTACTATTTGTTCATAGAAATCTTTATCGCTAAACACCCCATTTTTAACTTCTAATCCAACAATTCTATTGAGCTTATCAATTAATCCTTCTGAAAGAAGTTTCCAATACTTCTCTTGACCGTTTATTAATTTAGGAAGGTTTTTGTTAATGCTTAATTTATCTACTTCTTCTTTTATTTTTGACTCACTGATGTTATTTTTATATTGCTTTGTGTCGTCAAAGACTGTTTTAGCGATGATAGATAAGTTATCCCAATCCTTGACTATTTGCGTCAAACTTTCTTTGAATTGACTATTTTCCTCTTTTAAAAATTGGTAAAAAGCCATTAAGCTTTCATTGATGTCATTAATAATTGCCTTCTTTGGCTCAAGGTTAAAATAAATTCCGCCGCCACCAAAGAACGGTTCGATATAGGTATTCAAATCTGCAGGAATAATATCCTCGATATTTTTATATTCTCTCGACTTACCGCCTGGCCATTTAATAAGTGGTCTCATAAAATAATTTTAATATAAATTAAGTGCTTCTGATAAGCCCAATAAATTTGCCCCTTACTTCAATTTGTTTAGGGATAATCTTAGGATAGTCCTTGTTTCTTGGCTCTAAAACGATTTTGCCCCCTTCTCTCTTGAAAACTTTGAGGGTAGCTCCTTTTTCGGTAACGGCTACTATAACGTCACCATTATCAGCGACAAATTGATGTCTAATTAAAGCAATATCACCATCAAGAACACCCATATCCATCATACTATCGCCTTTGACCTGTAACGCGTAGTGGGGGTATCGAGTGTCAATTTTGACGTCTTCTGGCACCGTTATGTCTTCAGGATTTTCAATTGGTTCAATCGGTTCGCCAGCGGCAATGTAACCAAGTAAAGGGATTGTACGAGGATTAGGAATGGGGGTTATACCCCTAGTCTTTCCCTCGTCTTTTTTCAAATGTCCTTTTTCTTCAAGCTGTTCAACGAAGTACTGTGCCGTACTAAGGTTGGGAGTTTTAAGCTCCTGCGCTATTTCCCTCAAAGAGGGAGAGTACCCTTTTTCTCTAATAAAAGAGTTGATGAAGTTGAGAACCTGTCTTTGTCGGGCAGTTAAGGCTTTTATCTCTTGCATTTACAGTAAGTTTATGATAGATTTACAGTAAAGTCAAGGACAAGTTTTGACTGGAGGTGATAGGTATGGCAAGACAGAGAAAGGCAGACCAAGAAAAAATCAAGAAAATCTTAATCAAGAGAGGTTATAAAGGCGGTGTTGCTCCAAGAGGGTATGAGGCTCATCATGTTAAGCCCTTAGAAGAAGGCGGAAAAGATACTCCTGGCAACATTCGAGTTATCAAAAGAGCGAAGCATCAACAAATACATGCTAATCGGAAAAAGATAGGTAGAATATGACAGACTATCTAAGTCAATTACTATCCCAATATCAACCGCAAAAGAAGAAAAAGCGAGCTTTTATTAGCTTTGACTTTGATAATGATGAGCAATTGAGGAACGCTCTTAATGCTCAATCTAAAAACGAAGACTCACCTTTCTACTTTGAAGATTGGTCGGTTAAAGACCCCTTCCCTCAAAGTTCTTGGAAATCAGACGTAAAAACCAAGATTAAACAATGCGATTTTGTAATAGTCGTCATTGGCAAAAATGCGCATAAATGTAGTGGTGTTTTAGAGGAGATAAAAATTGCGAACGAGGAATGGTTACCATCTTTTGGGATTTACGACCAAAACTCAATATATCGCCGGTACGATGGAAGTACTTATATTTATGTCCCAAAAGGGCTTGGAACTCGTCATTTTACATGGACTTGGCCTAATTTAACTTCCGCCATCAATAGCCTGAGCAATTATTATCCAACACAATGAAATTATCAGAAAAAGACAAGCAGCTATATTTTGAGCAGTATAAGGTATTAGTTGAAAGCGCAGAGAAAGTTAGCGATAAAAGGATGAGTGCTAATAATTACTTTTTGACCATAAACACAGGTCTTATTTCTTTAGCTGGTATTCTACTCACTTCAAAAATCGTGTCGTTAAACACCCTATTCATAGTCTTCATTGGGTATTTAGGGTTAGCAATTTGTGCCACTTGGTTTTTTATTGTCCTTTCCTATAAACAGCTAAATAGCGGTAAGTTTAAGCTTATTCATAAAATTGAGAAGGAATTACCAATCAAACTATTTGCTGATGAGTGGAAGGAATTAGGGGAAGGAAGGAGTCTAAGAAAATACATTCCTCTCTCGCATATTGAGGTTATCGTTCCAGTTGTTTTCTTTGTTTTTTATCTTTTTTTAATCTTCTACAATTTTTGAATATAAATGGTCAAAATAACTCTTGATACTAATGTTTTACCAATAGAAAATTTAGACTCTCTTGTTAAAGACAAGTCTGTCGAGCTTGCTGTTGTTAGTGTTACTTCAAGGGAGCTTGAGAAGCATAGTTTAGCGGTAGAACTTAAAGAGTTGAATGAGATAACCGAAACTGCGGTATGGGATGAGTCAAAGTGGGGGCAAGCCAAATGGGGGCCAGTAATTTACGAAACAGCGGTTGTTGGAGAGTCGAGACTTGGCGAAAGCGTGGTAGGGTCTAACAAAGACGTTGACGTCTTCGAGAAGTTATTGGAAATTATAAGCTCTGGTTCATTCCCAAAGCCTGGCAAAAGAAGCAATCTTAGCGATGGCGAGAGAAGACAATTAAGAGATGCCATGATTTTGACAGCTCACATTAGGGAAGGTAGAGACATTTTTGTAACAGAGGACGTTAAGGGTTTTATCGGTAGAAACAATGAAATCAAGAAGAAAATTGAAAGCTTGTTCAAAACTAAAATTATGAAGAAAAAAGAGTTTATCGCATATTTATCTAAAATTTAATACCAACGGAGTTTATATGTTTGATTTAGCATCAAAATACAGTTTTTCTTTAGATAAGAATCGAGAAAAAGCAATTAAGTGCTTTTTATTACTGTATTACCTTGAAAGCTATGTAAATGGGGCAATTATTGAAATGAGGAGGTTGAACAGGACTCGGCATGCAATTAAGAAAGATATTCAAAAGTCCCTAGAGACTAGAGGTAGAAGGAAAAATTTTCACCTGACTTACTTAGCAAAAGATACCCATTTTTATTTTATTTGTATTGATAAGGTATATAAATTACTTTCTAGTCTTTCTACTGAACTAAATGACTCAGACATTAAAAACTTAGAAACTAAATTAAACAGCATTTTTGATATTAAAACTGTGAGAGGTCACCTTGAACATATCGAGCAGAGATGTTTAGGTCGCTTTCCTAGAGAAGATAAAAGTAAGATTGCTAAAAATGACTTAGGTAATTTTATTGGCGAAGACTTTTCTTTTGGTGGTAAAAAGTTTCCATCAGGAGTAAGAAGTGTAAATGAATTGAAGAAAATTTATACTGACCTTCTCGAAATTTTAGAGAGAAAATATGCTAGCCAAGACCCAGGCTTTGTTTGGAGACAACAATCTGAAGAAAGATATAAGCAAATTATGCAAAAGCTGAAAAAGATGGGTTTGTTTCAAAGCTAGGTTGTAGTTATTGGTACAGTTTGTAACCTTTTTATCTCCTCCCACCTTACTCTTATCAACTCCATTTGGATAACATTCTCAAAGGCCTTAAGTAGCTTCTCGACTACTGCTATAATAATCTCAGGGTTGGGGAGCCAATTAGTCACTAATATAACCAAATTAATATTTTGGCAAGATAGTCATGGATAAACAAGAAGTAATCAAGAATCTAAAAAACCTAGCTTCTCAACTCAAATCCAAAAAATATCTTACAGGGGAAGATATTAAAAAGGTTCCAAAGTTAAATTATTACACCACTTTCCACTTTAGGACACTTGGTAATGCTTTAAAAGAAGCGGGGCTATCATCTTCAAAGTTAGCGGCAGCTATGAGTATTAATAATGAAGAGTTGTTAAGTTATTTAAAAGATCTATACCATAAATTAGAACATTCTCCAACAGTCTGGGATATACAACACGACGAAGAACTATATAAGAAATATTCAAATGAAAGAATAATATGGAGTCTATACAAGTCTAGGTTTGGTGGATTAACAAAAGCAAGAGAACTTGCTGGTATCAAAGACAGCAAGTTCACAGCGGTTTATAAAAGAGATAAGTCCGAAATTGACTATGAAGACGGAGGGGAAAACTTGCCGAAAAACAGATTTTGGGGAGAAGCCGCAGAGCTACATGTATTAGCTGAACTTTTGTATCGTAAATTTCAGGCAGCGAATATTCCTGTCGATGTAGGTTTGGATATACTTGCTATTAAAAAGAACAAGACATATTACTTTCAGGTTAAGCATAAGGATTTAAGCAATAATCAGGCGATTAAAATTACCAAAAGTTCATTTGAAAAGACGGGTAGCGGTGAAGTGTACTATATATTCGTGCTTTTAACTGATGAGAAAAGAGATTTTCTAATCATTCCATATCACATAATAAATGATTGGATAAGAGAAAAAATTGTTGAAGATACCAGCGATGGTTATTTGATCTACATAAAAAACAATAAAAATGGGGAAGAGCACTATATGCTAAAAGAAAAGGTGTTAGATCGTTTCCTTAATAATTGGGAAATTATTAGATAATTGATCCATCTCTTCTCGTAGTTGGCTTATGAAACTGAAATCCTCAAAAACCTTGAAAATACGCACAAATTGACTGGTTATATTAACATTACGTTCCTCAAGCCAAGTTTTGATATACTGTAATTAATGAAACAATGGAAGTATAAAAATCTTACCTTCCTCGTCTTTTCTCTAGTACTGGCTTTTTTTGTTTTCCGCAACGAAACATTACACACTTTTCTGCTGCATCTTGGTAATTTAGGCTATATTGGGGCGTTTGGAGCCGGTATGTTATTTGTATCGACCTTTACCGTTGCTACTGGAGCAGTTATATTGCTTGTTTTAGCAGAGTCGTTATCACCAATAGAAATAGGGCTAATTGCCGGACTTGGGGCAGTTATTGGTGATTTTACAATTTTTCGTTTTGTTAAAGATGATTTAGTTAAGGAGATTAACCTTATCTATAACAAAATTGACGGCAACCATCACTTAAAAAAGGTTTTTCATACTAAATATTTTAGCTGGACATTGCCAGTTATTGGGGCAATAATAATCGCCTCTCCCTTACCCGATGAGATAGGAGTAAGCCTAATGGGTATTTCCAAGTTGAAAACCTACCAGTTTTTAGTTGTTTCTTTTATTTTGAATGCAATTGGGATATTTCTAATTGTGTCTGCCTCACTGGTAATCAAACCCTAAAAAAGGCATAATTCCCAATAATCAATGTTGTAACAAATCCCTCCCCATCTACGTTTAATAGATAGAAAGGGGTGAGAAAAAATTGATAAAATTTAGCCTCGAAAGGCCTGGCCCTGAAGGGCTGTCCTCCAAATTTTGTACCAGACTCAATAACCTATAGTTGACAGGTGGTTTTTTGTGTGGTATACTGCTTTTTGCAGATATAAAAAATGTATCTGCTTATCTGATGACCATTGTTTTTGTAAACTAAGATAAAGATACCTCAAACTTCTTATTTGTATCTTTTCTCCTTACCAAAAAACTAGTACTTATATAAGCAGTTTTATTTTTTATATCCCAAAAAACCATGTATAGACAACACCAACAGTTTCGACCTCTCCAAAATCGGGGTGGCCGGCATATGCCAAAGCCAATTGACCCTAGCCTTTTTGTGAAAAAAGCAGAAATCAATACTATAGAAAATACACCGGTTATTACCCATACATTTGCTGATTTTCAAATTACAGAAGCATTACAAAAGAATATTGTAGAAAAAGGGTTTACACAGCCAACTCCTATTCAGGACCAGGCAATCCCACATATTCTTCAAGGAAAAGACGTGATTGGCATTGCCAATACCGGCACTGGAAAAACCGGTGCGTTTTTAATCCCTCTTATTCATAAGATGCTACAGAATAAGGCCGAACGCGTCCTTATCATTGCCCCAACACGCGAACTGGCTGTGCAAATCGAGGAAGAATGCCGGATTTTGGCACGGGGACTTGATATTTTTACTGCACTCACCATTGGCGGAGCCAGCATGTATCAACAGGCAGCTCAATTACGGCGCCAGCCGCATGTTGTTATTGGCACGCCCGGCAGGCTAAAAGACTTTGCTAATCAAGGAAAACTACATCTTGGTATGTTTACCAACGTTGTACTAGACGAGGTAGACCGCATGATGGACATGGGATTTATTAACGATATAAAATTCCTGATTGGTAAATTACCGGCCGTTCGTCAATCACTTTTTTTCTCGGCAACTATTCCTAATTCTGTGATACCGCTTATGCACGCATTTCTAAAAAATCCCATAACTGTTTCTGTAAAAACACACGATACTGCCAAAGCAGTCGAGCAGGACGTTATCAAAGTTGGTGGAAGAAACAAAATTGATGTACTACACGACCTTCTTCGGCAAGAGGGTTTTGAAAAAGTGCTGGTGTTTGGACGCACCAAATGGGGCATAAACAAACTTGCAAAAATTTTATCTGATCGCGGAATCAAAGTAACTGCAATTCACGGCAATAAATCACAGGGTGCCAGACAACGGGCGCTTGATGAATTTAAAAAAGGATACATACAAGTCCTTTTGGCAACAGATGTTGCGTCCCGCGGACTTGATATTGATGACGTAACGCATGTTATTAACTACGATCAACCTGCATCATACGAAGATTATGTTCATCGAATTGGCCGAACAGGCCGGGCGAATAAGGGGGGTATGGCGCTTACGTTTGTATAATAGGTTTTGGATGTAGCTTTTCCTCTATATCTCTTGATTTCTTGTTAATTACCCTCTGTGCAACTATCATATCGTGTTTTGTTTGCTCGGTAAACGGAAGCTTGCTAATTTGTTTTTGGGAAAACCAGGAAAAACTGTGGTCTTTGGTTGGCTTAAATAGTTTGGCATCTGCAATTTCTGCATAAACCACAAAGTGATTTGTTTTAAGTGTAGTATGAAAATAATCGTAAACAGAAAATATGCGCTTTGAATCAAGCTTTATACCAAGCAACTCTTTGATAACCCGCTCGAAGGTTTTTATCTCATCTTCTTTGGCTTTACTATGACCTCCGATAAATGACCAAAAGACAGACGTACCTTGGGCTATTTCTTTGTTACCTTGACGCAAGAGAATTTGCTGTGAGGGCAAATGATAAAGAAATCCACTTGCATAAAATGTCTTATGCATCTTTATAGATTATATCATATTCCGCACAAATTTGATATAATACACTAACCTTTGACCCTCCGGGTAAAATACCATCGGAGGGTTTATAATTATTAGCTATGAACATTCGAAACGTTGCCATTATTGCCCACGTTGACCATGGTAAAACAACCCTGGTTGATGCCATATTAAAACAATCAAAAACAAAATTGCAAAAAGACGTTACTGACACCCTTATTATGGACAGCAACGAGCTTGAGCAAGAACGGGGGATTACCATTTTTTCAAAAAATGCATCGGTGGTATGGAAGGATACCAAGATTAATATTATCGACACGCCTGGCCACGCGGATTTTGGCGGAGAAGTAGAACGCGTACTAACCATGGCCGATGGCTGCTTACTTCTTATTGACGCCAAAGAAGGCCCCATGCCACAAACCCGTTTTGTCTTAAAAAAAGCCTTGGAGATGAAACACAAAATTATTGTGGTAATCAATAAAATTGACAAACCAGATGCCCGTATCCCCCATGTACTTGATAAAACTCTCGATTTATTTTTAGAATTGGGAGCCGATGACACCACTGCCGATTTTCCTATAGTCTATGCCTGCGCCAGAGACGGCAAAGCAGGACTAACCGAGGATCTTAACAGCATGACAGATATCTCCCCTATTTTTGAAACTATTCTGAAAGAAGTTCCTCCTTCTTCTGCTGACACCAATAAACCTTTACAGATGCTTATTACCACCCTGGCATCAGACCTGCACAAAGGACGAATTGCCATTGGCAAAGTATACAACGGAAAACTAATTAGCGGCTCTGAAATAACACATATAAATCGTGACGGGCTACAAACAAAATACCGCTTAACTTCTGTTATGACATTTCTTGGCCTTGACCGAATAGAAACCCAGGAAGTGCAAGCAGGAGATATTGCAGCTATATGTGGCATACCAAATCCAAATATTGGAGAAACAATTGCCGACAGCCAAAACCCTATTGCGCTACCACTGTTAGCAATTGAAGAACCAACTATCCGGATGGCTTTTATGGTTAATTCCTCCCCATTTGCCGGAAAAGAAGGAGAATTTAAAACTTCCCGCCAAATTCGAGACAGATTATATAAAGAACTAGAAACAGACATGGCCCTTCGAGTAGAAGACGACACAACCGGGGGTTGGACAGTATCGGGCCGGGGCGAACTTCACTTGGCAATTCTTATTGAGAGAATGAGACGCGAAGGATACGAATTTCAAGTAGCCAGACCACAGGTGATTGATAAAAAAATCGATGGAAAGCTGCTTACTCCTTACGAACGAGTCTTTATCGAGGTTCCCGAGGCATTAAATGGTATTGTTATGCAAAAACTTGGCGCCAGACGAGCCGAGATGCAAGATATGTTTGTCGAAAACGGTATTGCCTATATGGAATTTATTGTTTCAACGCGGGGATTTTTTGGCTACCGAAGTGAATTTGTTACCGATACCCGGGGACTAGGCATTATTAATACATCATTTTACCAATATGCCCAAGATAATGGCTACTCACACGAGCGTGAACGAGGATCTTTAGTTGCCCACGAAAACGGCGTATCTAATTTATACGGACTAAGCAACATCCAAGACCGTGGCACTCTTTTTATTGGCCCGGCGGTTGAAGTATACAAAGGGCAGATTATTGGAGAAAATTCCAGAAGCGACGATATGTGGGTAAATGTCTGCAAAGCAAAGCAGTTAAGCAATATGCGCTCCAAAGGAGAAGGTGGCATGGAACACTTTAATACTCCAAAAAACATGAGTCTGGAAAATGCTTTAGAATTTATTGCCGATGACGAATTAGTGGAAGTTACCCCAAAAAACATTAGACTGCGAAAACGAATCCTCGACGAGGCCGAATATCGCCGCAAAAAATCCCAAGGACTGATATAAAACTACCGAAGGTATTCTTCTTTTACAGTTTTCTTAAAATCCTTATATAATTTTCTAATTTGGGGATCAATCACAAATTGGCAATAGGGATAGTCTTTGTTTCGGTCGTAATAATCCTGGTGATATCTTTCAGCTCTAAAAAAGTTCGTGAAAGGCGCAATTTTGGTAACAATTGGATCTTTATATTTTTCTGATTCCTCAAGATGCTTTTTTGAATTTTCAGCAAGTTTTTTCTGCGTTTCACTATGGTAAAAAATAACTGATCGGTATTGCGGCCCCATGTCGTTTCCTTGCTGATTAAGTGTAGTTGGATTATGGGTCGCCCAAAAGACATCCAGAAGTTTGTCGTACGAAATAATTTGCGGGTCAAAAGTTACTTGAATTGCCTCTGCGTGGCCGGATTTTCTAGAGGAAACAACTTCGTACGATGGGTTATTTATGTCTCCGCCCGCATATCCAGAAACAGCACTAGTTACACCCTTGAGCCTCTTAAATACTGCTTCGGTACACCAAAAACACCCGGAGGCAAACGTTGCCTTTTCTGTCATAATATGATTATACTAAAAAGGAAAGGAGGAAGATGAAATTAGTCGAACACAATATTGGTTTGGTTGTTGGTGCTTTTGCAGGCACAATGCATCTTTTATGGTCTCTACTCGTTGCATTTGACTATGCAGAAGCATTTATGGATTGGATTTTGGGGCTACATTTTTTAAACAATCCATATCAGGTACAACCATTTAATCTAACAAACGCGCTTATGCTTGTTGTGGTAACATCGGTAATTGGCTACGCGGTGGGGTGGGTCTTTGCAACTATTTGGAATATAGTAGGGCAAAGTAAAAAATAAAGGGGTTAACCAAGATAATCTTTGAGTTTGTTACCTCGTGAGGGGTGACGCAGTTTTCGAAGCGCTTTGGCTTCGATTTGGCGAATACGCTCACGAGTTACGGCAAACATTTTCCCAACCTCTTCCAGTGTTTTTGGCTTACCATCTTTTAACCCAAACCGCTCTTCCAATACCCGTCGCTCACGGTCGGAAAGGGTTGCTAATACCTGATCGACTTGTTCTTTGAGTAACTCCCTAGATGCGGTATCAAATAAGGTTGGCGCGTTGGTATCGTGGATAAAATCGCCAAGACGGCTGTCTTCTTCGTCCCCAACTGGAGATTCCAGACTTGCCGGCTCTTGGGAAATTTTAATAATTTCAAGCGCTTTCTCTGGATCGATATCCAATACTTTGGCTACTTCTTCGGGAGTAGGTTCTCGTCCTAATTCTTGCATAAGTTTTCTGGAAGTCCGCAAGAATCTATTGATATTTTCGACCATATGCACAGGGATTCGAATGGTACGCGCCTGGTCAGCAATAGCCCGGGTAATAGATTGCCGAATCCACCAGGTGGCATAGGTAGAAAATTTATAACCCCTTCTCCAATCATATTTTTCAACCGCACGAATAAGTCCTTGGTTGCCTTCTTGAATTAAATCTAAAAGAGTTAATCCACGGCCAACATATTTTTTGGCAATAGATACCACCAACCGTAAATTTGAATTAATTAAAATTTTCTTTGCCTCACGGTCTGATTTTTCTACCCGCTTGGCCAGAGAAATTTCCTGTTCGAATGTTAAAAGCGGAATTCTTCCAATTTCTTTTAAGTACATTCTAACCGGATCAGAAACTGATCCTTCTGTTAATACTGTTAATGCTTCCAACTCTTTTTCAAGTGCCTCAATTGGCTGCTGCACCACACTCTCCTGCGCAACGCTTTCAAACACGTCAATATTAAAACGCATCAACTTGTCGTACATCTCGTCCAGTTCGGTAATATGTTCTTCGGGTTTGGGGAAAAATTGCAGCACTTCATCTTGGGTAATATACCCTCGTTTTTTGGCTGATGTTATAATATCTGCTACAATAGATGCTTGCTTCTTCATAATTTTCCTATTGTACCACGTTAGTCGTGGCTTTTGTCACATATTTTTATGCTTGAGTATCCTTTAACATCTTTGCCAGCTCTGAAAAACGCTCTTGAAGCTTTTCTATAGCTTCTTTGGAAAACGCCTCTTTTTCTTTTTTTTGTATTTGTTCTCCAATACGTTTTATTTCTTCCCGTAAAGCAATCACACGAAGATCTTTTACAACCTTTTCTATTTCTTTCTGATATGCTGCATCATCTTCAAACACCGGAAGAGGTAAAAGAAAACACCGATCAAAGAGGGGAAAAAGTTCTGGAGGGACACTTTTTAGGAAACTGTGAGGATCAAAAACACTTTGTTCTTTGAAATAAACAGTTAGATACGACACAATCTTCTCGTATGCAGTTGCAGAAAAAAGCGGTATATCCTCTTTGCCAAGGGCGTCAAAAAAAGACATGCGCGGTGTTTTAGATTGTAGAATTAAGCCCAAAACATATTCTTCCAGCACTTCCCGCCTTGGCCTCTTATCTTTTACCATTTTCAACATACTTTCCTCTCCGCCGTGGGCTGCGAAACGTGCTTCCTGCCTGGTAATGCTTTCGTACGAGGTATCAAGCATGTGTGCCAGCTTTTTTAGATAATGCTCTTTAACAACTTCGTTTTCGATACCATGCAAAAGTGGCAATAGTTCGTTAGTGGCTTGTTTTTTTCCTTCGGCAGTTGCAACATTGATATGGCCAACAATTTTTTCGAGCAAGTAATCATATACCGGTATATCGTGCTTGACTGCCTGTTTGAATAGAGCTGCATCGATATGCAAAACTTCATCCGGATCCTTTCCTCCGGGCGGAATAACAACGGTTATGTTTAATCCTTTTTTTTCAAGATGTGGAATACTTCTAATAATTGCGTCCTGCCCTGCTGCGTCAATATCAAAGCACAAACTAACTTTTTCGCAAAACCTGGCAATTAAATTTACCTGCGCTTCGGTTAACGCCGACCCTTTTACTGCAACTGCATTACCAACACCTTCCTGAAACGATGACATAACATCAAATTCCCCCTCCATGACAATAGCGCGTTTCTCTGCCTTTATTTCATCTTTGGCAATATTAAGCCCAAAAAAGACACTGCCCTTGTGATACACAAGTGTTTCTCTGGTATTGATATACTTTGGTGAAGTTTTCGAATTATCAAGCAACCGCCCCGAAAATCCCTCAACATTTCCCCGATGGTCAAAAAGCGGAAACATCAACCTATTCACAAAAAAATCGCCAACACCAGTGCTTTTTCTTACAACAATGCCTGCTTCAAATAAATCTTCTGTTTTGTGCTTTTTCTTTGCTAATAAATATCTAGTCAGCACATTGCCTCCAGTTGGGGCAAACCCAACCATAAAAGTCTTTATAACCTTTTCGTTTATTTTTCTTTTTTCTAAAATATAAGAAAGAGCTTTTTTCCCTGCCGCATGAGACATTAACACATAATGGTAAAACTCCATTGCCTGGCGATTTACTGTATAGATTATTTCTTTTTTTGAAGAAACTCCGGTTTGGAAAGCAGTCTGGACCAACTGAATACCAGTTCTTTGAGCCAGCATTCGTAGTGCCTCTGGAAATTCCAGATTTTCATACTCCATCAGAAAGGTAAAACAATCTCCCCCTTTT
>CAZIZQ010000009.1:0-24831 GCA_964544105.1 uncultured Gammaproteobacteria bacterium
TGTCTGCAGATAGGTTGATGCTCCTTGGGAAGATGGCCAGGTGTAGGCAATACCACCAAAGGTGGTGGTTCCTGAAACTCGGAGATTACCGGCAATATCCAGGGCCTGGGCAGGAGAGGTGGTACCTATGCCCACATTACCCAACACTGCCAGACCATTGGTGGGTGCTGTTTGGGTGCCGGTGTAGCCAAGCAGAGTTCCTCCGGTAACAGCCAGAGCTGCGCCGGGAGAGGAAGTGCCAATGCCCAGGTTGCCATTAAAGATATCCAGAGTGCCTAACACTGACAGTTTGTTAGTCGGGGCAGTGGTGCCAATGCCCACCCTTTGGTTTTGGGTATCCACATCAAAGAGGTTATTGACTCTAAAGGCGGTGGTAGATTGATCTAATGTGAGGTTGACTGATCCACTGGTGGCGGTCAGATTCAAAGCTCCGGTAGACAGAGTTAGTCCATTTTGAGCTGTTAAGGTAGAGGCAAAACTGCCTGTCCCCCCAAAGGTGGCAGCGCCGCTTAGGTAGGAGGTACCGATCACCTCTAACTTACTGGCAGGGGAGGTAGAACCTATTCCCAGGTTACCCCCGCCGGTCACTACCACGGCATTGCCAGATTGATTAACCTGGAAGATTTGTACAGGAGCTGTGACTCCAATGCCAATGTTGCCGGAAGAGTCAATAGTTGCTCTGCTTGCCCCGCCTGTGACCAGGCTCATCCTATCTGTATCAATTCTGTACAGCCCGGTATTGGTGTCATTGATAAAGGTTAATGAGGGAGCAGAGTTGGTGCCGTCTGCTAACTGTAAGGTAGATAAGGTAGATAGAGCAGAATCAAAAGTAGAGTTACCGGTAAAGTGGCTGGTGCCGATAACTTCCAGCTTGTAATTTGGACTGGTTGATCCAATCCCCACATTACCGAAGATTGCCAGGCCATTGCTGGGAGCTAATTCTGTTCCAGCATATCCAACTGTTGCCCCACCGGTCACAGACAGAGCTGCGCCGGGGGCAGTGGTGCCAATGCCCACCCTTTGGTTTTGGGTATCAATGTCCAACAGGTTATTGACTCTAAAGGCTGTGGCAGATTGATCCATTGTGAGGTTGACTGATCCGCTGGTGGAGGTCAGATTCAAAGCTCCGGTGGTTAAAGTTAGTCCATTACCGGCAGTCAGGGTAGAGGCAAAACTAGCGGTGCTGTCAAAGGTGGCAGCGCCGGTCACATGTTGGGTGCCGACCACCTCTAATTTGTAATTAGGAGAGGTGGTGCCAACCCCTAAGTTTCCAAACACTCCTAAAGATGCTCCGGAAGAGAGACTTTGGGTGCCGCTGTAGCCAAGCAGAGTTCCTCCTGCCACTGCCAATCTTGCTCCAGGACTGGAGATGCCAATGCCCACATTACCTGAAAAGGAAGATATGGCATTTTGGTAGATTCCTGTGCCGGTGGTTGCTCCCACAGTTAGCGAAGTGGCTGCTCCCCCCAGATTCAAAGTCGTCACTGTCGAGTTAAGGAGATTAAAAGTAGTAGAGGTAGAAGTTAGATCCCCCCCATTAACAGCCAAGTCATCGCCAATGGTGGTATTGCTTGTTATATTTCCAGTGCCAACCACATGCAGGGTGGAGGTGGGAGTAATCGTGCCTACACCTAAATTTCCATTGGCATCAATTGTAATACCGGAAGTAGCAACACCGCCTGTAATTAGGCCAATTTTATCTGCAGACAGCCAATACAAACCAGAATTGGTATCCGAGGAAAAGGTAAGGCTTGGGGCAGCGGCAGTGCCGTCGGCTAGTTGCAAGACTCCGGAGATAACAGGAGAGGATTTTAAGGAGAGTGTGACCGAGCTGCCCAGCTCTATATCTCCACCGCCTGTTAGGTTAGTCCCGGCAGTCACAGTGACCTTTTTATTGGTCAGGCTAGAGTTGGGGATACTGGTAAAGGTATTATCCGACCCTGACATACTTTTATTGGTTAATGTATCTTTTGTATCAGTTCCAACCAGAGTGGTGGTGATATCGGGTAGGGTAAACTCCTTACTGCCATTCAGTATTTGTTTGGTGGCTTCAGAGAGAGTAAGCGCGGGAAATGTGGGCGTGGAGTCGGTGGAAACGTTTTGATTTATAGTTAGCTCACCGCCGCTGACAGTTAGACTGCTTTGGTCTTCGGATTTAATGGTGAGTCCGTTTATTGAGCCGTTGACAGCAAGATCAGTGTTAATTTCCAAAAGTCCCCTTACCGTAGTTTCAGCCAAAACACTTTTGTCCTGGTTCACCTCGGAGGTGGGGGAGGATAGAAATCCAGGGGTGTTTACCCAAAAAAGCGCTGCCAAAGTCCCAAAAGTCCCAACAGCCAGCGAAAACCCGGCAGCATAACTTAGCCTCACCAAGCCTCGCTTGGCGAGGCTAAACGGGACACGACGTATATCATTTCGATACGCGATCGCGTTGACAAATGATATAGCTAAAATTACTGGGCGAGTGAGAGAGGAAAAATCCGGCAGTTTTTGTTTTAGCCTCGCAAGGTGAGAGCTTGCAAGGCTAAATTCTTTGGTAAGTACGGGACTAGAAGGTAGGGGTGGAAGGTGGAAGTTAGAAAGTTGATTGTTGAGGTTAGAAATTAGATGCTGGATTTTTTTCTCTAACTTCGAATTTCCATCTTCAACCTCCATCTTCAATCCGCCAGCCGGCGGACTATCTTCTATTTTCAATCTTCCGTTCCCGATGAGAGGGTTTTCTGCCAATGGTGTTTCTTGCTTGGCAATTTTTTCCAAGAGCTGGCTAGTGGGGATGGGGGAGAGATCATTGTTCAATTGCTGAATTGTTTCATTGCTGGGGCTCGTTGGATACGGGACTTTTATTTTTGGAGAAGAGAGGAGCCTCTGGAGTTTTTTAATGTTGTAGAGTCGTGTGCCCCCGGGAGTTCTAATTGTTTCGATTTTACCCTTTTTCTCCCACCTGCGCAGAGTGTCAATAGATACGTTAAGAATCTTGGCAGCATCACCAATTTTAACAAGTTTTTGGCTATTGGTTTTTAAGGGCAGGTCTTTGGGCATTTTTTATATTCGAAACCTAGGGTTTTGGGCTAATACTATGTTGCACATATTTGCATAGATTTGTCAAGGGGAAAAGAGGAGGAAAAATCTATGCAACTTGACATTTGAGATTTATAAATACTATGCTAGAGATATGAATCGCTTTTTAGTTTTATTCATTATTCTTTATTCATTATTCTTTATTCATTATTCTGCGTCTTCGGCGCTTGCCCAAAACACCCCCGTTGATCTGGCCAGTGTCTACGAAATCGCTGACAAAAGCGCGGTTGACGGCGATATTCTGATGTATCAGGCAGGGAAGGGGATAGTGCGGGCCAATGAATCTTTTTCTCCCCGCATGTTTGGCGTCTTGCAGGACGCCCCGGTTTTGGTCTACAAGTTGCCAAATAGCACGGGAAAGCCAGTAATTCGTGGTGGTACAGCATACGTTCATGTATCAGACGTAAATGGCGCGATAAAAGCTGGTGATTATATAACTTCATCATCAAAACCAGGACTCGGCCAGAAGGCATCTGAATCTGGCTACGTGTTGGGAGTCGCGCTTGCCGACCTAACTGGCCGGGACGGGAAAATTCCTGTGGCAGTGCGTATCGAGTATGCGGAACTAACAAATACCAGGTCAGTATTGCGGCTTTTGGATTACCTAAACATTGCTGCTTTTCAGAGCATTAAAGATCCAGACCGGGCATCGCAATTGGTAAAATACTTCTCCGCTGGGTTTATTATAATATTGGCTTTGGTAATAAGCTTTATTGTCTTTGGCCGGTCAATTGTTAAAAGCATCGAGGCTATTGGCAGAAATCCCTTATCAAAAAATGCGGTTCAGGTTTCTCTTCTTATTAATGCGGTTTTCGCGCTTGGAATAGCACTTATTGCAATTGGCGCTGCTTTTGTAATTCTTCAACTTTAAAGGGTAGGGCTTTCTGTTTTGGCAAAGATAGTAACAGTGTTATTGGTTGTATAGATAATTGCCAGAGGAAATCTAAAGGTTACTTTCTCTTTTTTCGTATTGTTTATGATAATCTGCTGGTTTTCAATTATAGTTATAAAATCAGAGTGGCCGGGGAGAATATCAAAATTACCAGAGGAGTTTTTCGAGCTCACAGACAATGCTTCTTCTTGAAACAATAAATCTTGGGGAGAAATAACTTTGATAGATAGAACATCAGCCATAATAAAAGCTCAAAGTTCAAATCTCAAAGTGCAAAGCAATAGCGCAAAGTGCAAAACTTATTTAAATTAGCTTTTAGTTTTAAGTTGTAGTTTTGAGTTTTGACATTTGAGTTTTGAGCTTACTTCGTGATGTTTGCATCACGAAGGCTGCCTATATACAAAAACTTCTCGCTTGGTACTTCATCCAGTTGGCCGGAGAGAATTAGCGTTATATCTGCAACTGTAGTAATACGATCTACATATACACCTTTTTGGCCAGTTTGATCCTCTGTCATAAAAAAAGGCTGGGTCAGGTAATTGATAACTTTTTTTGTGCGGTTATACAAGATGCGGTTATCGCTGGATAGTTCTGATTCGCCAACAATTGCAACAATATGAGATAGTCTGTTATAGTTATCCAGCATTCTTTGGAAATTAGTCAAGGCTTCGAAATGCTCCGTACCCACCACATTTTTTGACCCCGCCGCAGAAGATGTGGAGGCGAATACATCTAACGGGGGGTAGAGACCGGCCTGTGCCACACTTCGGGATAAAACAATTGAGCTGTCTAAGAATGACATGATCGCGGTCACAGCAGGGTCTGTGGTCTCATCAGATGGCACGTAGACGGTTTGAATGCTGGTTATGCTGCCATTTTCTGTGGAGATAAGTCTGTCTTCAATGTGGCTTATTTCTGTCTGAAGGGTCGGCTGGTATCCCTGGTCCGAGGGGATCATTCCTAAAACTGTTGATACTTCGTTGCCGGCTTGTAAAAAGCGAAACATATTGTCGATAAAAAACAGCACATCTTGTTTGTAAGCATCTCTAAAGTATTCGGCAATGGTGGTAGCTGCCAGGGCGACTCTAAATCTAACCGCAGCATTCTCATTCATTTGCCCAAAAACTATCACCGTATTGTCCAGCACCTTGGTTTCTTTGAGTCGTTGGTATAATTCCTGCCCCTCTCGGATACGCTCGCCAACACCGGCAAATACCGATATGGTTCGGCTACGCTCACCACCTGCGGCACTTCTAGAAGTAATATTGTGAATCATTTCGGTGATAAGGATAGTTTTACCAACTCCCGCGCCCCCCACAAAACCCACTTTTCCACCCTTAAAAATTGGCGTTAAAAAGTCGATGGCCTTAATGCCGGTTTCCAGAATCTGAAACTTTGACTCCAAGACATTGATTGATGCAGTTTTAGCATAGATAGACATAGTTGTTTCTGGTAAAATAGTTTCGGTTTGCATCAGGGGTAAACCAAACAAATTCACCGCTTTGCCAAGCAATGTTTTCCCAACAGGAATTTGTAAGTCTTTCCCCGTGCCAAAAACCTTCATCCCGCGGGAGAGCTTGGTGGGGTTAGAAAGAATTAAACACGAGACCGTTGTCCGACTTTGGATATATACTTCCAGCCTGGCATCTTTTTCTGCCTCGCAGTGGAGTATTTCCAGCATGGCCGGTAAGCTTTCGGTAATAATTTCCACCTCGGCAATCTGGCCGTTAATACCCTTGATGATACCCTCTATTTGATTAGTCATAGGACTGCTTATGGCTTATGGTACGTAGCACGTAGTAAATAACTACCCGCCACCCGCCACGCGCTATCCGCTATCTTGGTTTTTTGTCAAAATGATCGACGCGTATGTTTCCAAAAGCCGTCCGTTGGCTGCGGATTTTTTGGCATGGTCTAAAGCAATTATGTTTTGCTTTATTACTTTGTCGGCATTGCTTTGTGATTCGTCCATCGAAATAAGCCTAGCCGCAGTGCGGGAAAGCTCTCCTTCCAAAAATGCCTGTTGGAGCAGCAAATTAGTTACCTGGGATTCAAAATATGCCAAAATTTTGGTAAACTCCGGCTCGAAGATAAACAATTTTTTGGCATCAACTTCGGACACTTTTATTTCGGAGAGGTAGGCTGTTTGGGTAATGTCAACACGGGATGGGATTTGCAGCATCACTGTACTCATTTGCGGGTAATAGATAATAATTTGGGAGTAGTCTTTAACCAGCCGCACTAGTGCATCAAGTTCGCTACTTTCGGGATACCCTTTTTTCAGAATAATCTTTGTGTAAGGAAGTAAGTATTTAATGCTATTCAGCCACTCAAGGGCAGTTTTACCAATAACAATTTGATCAGTTTCTTGTAGTCTGGCCATATCCACAAAATATTTGGTCAAATCTTGGTTAATGCTGCCCGAAAAGTGTTCGTTTGAGCTTAATAAAACGCTGACTGTTTTTCCGTTTTTCTTGGGCAGCAAATTGCGGAGCTGGGCTCGTTTTTTAAGCACTTTGTAGACAACCGAAAGTTCATCCAAAAAATTACGGTTTTTCTCAACCAAGTTACGGATTCTTTTAATTTTGTTGGACGAGATTTCGGTATAAGCCACAGCAATTTGCTTTAAGGCATTAGCCTGGTTAATGGTTGTCTGTATTTCTTTTATGGTCATAATTTAAACATTGTGTTCAAATTTCCCGATATGCTTTCAAGCATGGTAATTAGTTCCTCGTCACTTTTGATCGTGTCAACGGCTTTGGTGATGTTGGTAAATCCCGCGTCAGTGGTAAAAAGACGGATAATGTCCCCTTTATATTCTTTCAAGAAAGCCTCGTTTTTATCTTTTAAAAAACCGGTATAAACCAGAGCAAAAAGAATAGACTGGATATTCAGGGGAATATCGGTCAGGTTTTCCTGGCGGATAATTTCCTCGATTAGTCCTTTTTGCCGCAAAACCAATTGTGTTTGGGGGGACAATTCGCTGCTAAATCGTGACAGTGTTTCTACTTCTTCTCCCCGGGCGAGTGTTTGCCTCACTCTGCGCGAAAGCAAATTATTGACCGCGTTTTGGGTTTGGCGGCCAACTCTTGAGACAGACAGGGAAATATCGATGGCAGGACGCTGGTTTTTGTTGTACAAATTTGACTTAAAAAATAAGTGGCCGTCGGTAATAGACATTAGGTTGGTCGGAATAAAGCCGGTAAAGTCGTTTTGAGTAATTTCGATCACCGGCAAGGCGGTAATAGAGCCCCCGCCGTTTTCTTTATTAAACCGTCCTGCCCGTTCCATCATTTTTGCAGCTTGGTAAAAAATGTCTCCCGGGTACGATTCCCGGCCGGGGGAGCGGTTGCCCAAAAGCGAGAGTTCGCGGTAGATTTTGGCATGGATTCCCATGTCGTCCAGAATTACCAACACATCCCTTCCTTGTTTTTGGAAGTATTCCGCGATAGTCATGGCAGTGTGGGGGGTTAAAATAATTAAAGGAGGCGGTTCGGTAGACGAGGTTGCCACCACCACCGTGTGGTCGAGGGCATTGTTGCTGGCAAGTACACTGATGGTAGTTTTAATGGCATTGTTTGGTTTGCCGATGGCCGCGTAAATGCAGATTGTGTTTTTGCCTTTCATGTTGATAATGCAGTTAGTTAAAAAACTGGTTTTGCCCGAATGCGCGTCTCCTATTACCAGTTCCCGCTGCCCCCGTCCAATGGGGACCAGGGTGTCAACTAGCGATATGCCGGTTAAAAACTGCTGGGTAATAAATTCCCGGGACTCAATTCCTCGGGCTCGTTTTTCTATTTCGTAAACCTCTTTTTTTTGCCCCACAATGCCTTTGCCGTCGATTGGCACAATCAGAGGGTTAACCGCCCGGCCAAGCAAAAATTCACCAACAGGTACTGCCAGAGTTTTACCGGTATAGCGGAAAAGCTGGCCCGGGTGGATAGAGACATCGTCCAGCAAAAATGCCTCGACCTTGTCTTCAAAAACAGCGTTAATTAGGGCATGGCTGCCGTCTTCGGTTTCCACCAGGTCGTTAATTTTAATGTTTGGCAACCCGTCCAAAAAAGCCAGGTAATTACGAGAACTAATTACATAGCCTATTTCGCTAGTAGGATTGGATGTTGGTGGTGGTGTCATTTCGTAAAGCTTTTTAAGTTTCCTAAAATCTTGTCTTTATTTAATTCAATACTTGCTCTCACAGAATAGTCTTTATAGACCCCGTGCCATGCAAAAGCACATCCTGCGATTAGGTTTGGGTCGTGGCGCAGGTCAAAAATGATATTACTTTGGCAGTTTTGCCGAAACCAAAGTCCAAGTTTGTCAACTTCGGTATCGGGAATATCAAAGGCAATATATAGTATAAGGGGTTGGGTTTTGATAATCGCGTCTTCGATTGCGCGGAGTTTTTTATACACCGTATCACGGGTAAATTCCTTAAAAAATTCCTGTCCTAAAGAAAGGATCCAGGGGTCGGTTTCGGGGGTTTGGTTTTCCTGGTAAAACGACCGCAGCAAGTACGCCCGCAAGCTACGCAACCGAGCCTTCGCTTGCTGAAGGGAGTAGGTGGTAGATAGGAATGTTTCAATTAAGATATTATCCATATTTTCAGAAAACTCGGAATGACTCGGCAAATCAGACTATCAGATAAATCAGTTAATCAGTAATCCAGAAATCTAATTTCTGGTTTATCAGATTCTTCTGAAAGTCTGATACACTGGGATACTGAGTTATTCAGAGTTTTCCGATCATATTATAAACTTCTCCACTTTGGCTTTTTCCAGCGATTCGTAGACCAAATCCACATGCTCTTTTAGCGTGAGTTTCTTCACCAGCACCAAGGAGAGAGTCCGTTCCAGCATGGCCACAATGTTTTCATCTACCAATCTAAACTGCTCGGTTTTGTAGGTTTCAATCAGTTGCCGCGCCGCCGCCACCTCAAGGGTTATGGCATGGATACTTTGTTGTTGGGTATCGGTGAGGTATGTGGAAAGGTTTTGTTCGAAATTATAAAAAAGTTTGTTGATGCGCTCTTTTATCATTTTTTCGCTCTCGCTGGACGAGGTAGTTGCTTGTTGGCTTAATTGTTGCAGGTAATCGGTAAAAACGCTCTGTGCCTGTGACACAGCTTCTTTTGCCTCGTAGGTGGCATCGTGAATTGCCTGCAGGGTTTCTTTTTCTATTTTTTCTTTATCAAGCCCTGCCGAGGCAATAATTTTAATGCTTTCCAGTTCACTCGTCTGGGTAATGGCTTGGGCCTTTTTCATAGCAGTGTAAATAAGCTGGAGGCCTTTCTGCCTGGCCTTTTCCAGCAGTTTTAGCTGGCCTTTTTGGTTTTTACTGTGTTCATGAAAATAGAGGAATGCTAAAAGTATGGTTAGCAGCAACAAAAGCCCTATCGTAATTATGGCAACCTGGTTTATAGAAAGCGATACAAAAGAAAAATCGGGCATTACAACTATCTTAGTGTAAAGATGAATAATAAATCAAGCCGCTTGTTTCCTATTGACAAGGTGTACGTTTGGCGATACCATAGTGGTATGAATACCATTAGAGTTTCTGCCACTGCTGCCAGAAATAATTTTTTCGAGCTCCTAAACGCTGTTGCTTTGGGGAAGTCTGTTATTGTGGAGAGAGATCATAAAGAAGTAGCAGTTATTGCTCCTAAAAAACAAACAGTAAATTGGGTAGCTTTAAAGAAAGCTTCCAAAGCAGTAGCCTCACCAAGCCTCGCTTCGCGAGGCTGGAAACACTCTACTCGTTGACACACTCTTTTCTTTATCCCTATACTAAATTGTATGCTTCAATGGTTTACAAAATTATTCTCAAGAACAAATCCAGCGTTGCCGTCTCCAGCCCCTATTGACCAAAACGAGTATTTTTCTACAGTCCTCTCAGCCATAAAAGACGGGATTATTATTGTTGATAGCTTGCAAAACATTGTCCTTGTTAACCGGGCGGCAGAAGTGATTACCGGCTCTTTGGGAAAAGACGTGTCGGGCAAACCGGTAACTAATTTTTTCCAAGTGTTTGTTAACGACCAAGACGTTACCAAACGTGTATTTACCAACATCCTTTTTTCCGAAACTGCCAAAGTAAAAATAACGCATGAGCAGGGTATTACCGAAGCGTTGGTAAAAATAGTTTGCAGCCCCATGAGCCAAAATAACATCCTTTCCGGCTGGGTTATGGTAATTCATGACAGTCGTTTCGAAAAACAACTGGAAGAGATGAAGTTTGGCTTTGTGTCTATTGCCGCTCACGAACTTCGTACCCCGCTTACCACCATTAAAGGAGCTCTTTCTGTGTTTCTTTCGGATTATCAAGATAAGCTAAACCCCGATCAAAAAAATCTGTTAGGCCAAATTGGCAGTAATACCGAAAGACTGCTGATTCTGGTAGAAAATTTACTCAATGTCTCTCGAATCGAACGGGGAGCAATCGCGTTAGCGCCAATAGCAGTGGATTGGGTGGCGGCGGTTGACCAAATTGTTTCGGATTTTCGTAATCGGGCTATTGAAAAAAATATCGAGCTCGTTTTTGTAAAACCCCAAAATCCGGTTTCTTTTCTCCACGTAGATAAAGTAAGAATTGGTGAAGTGCTTTCTAATTTGCTGGCCAATGCTATTAATTACACCAATAGCAATGGAAAGGTAACGGTAGCGGTTGAGCAAAAAGGAAACGAAATATGGACCAGTGTTACAGACACGGGTAGGGGAATTCCAGCCGAAGCCATCTCTCATTTATTTACCAAATTTTTCCGAGTAAGTCAGGGAATGACCAAAGAGCAAAATTCTCACGGCACAGGCTTGGGGTTGTATATTAGTCGTGCCATTGTCGAAATGCACAAAGGCCGGATTTGGGTTAATTCTTCGGTTGGTAAGGGGTCTACCTTTGTATTTGCGTTGCCCTTGTAGTTTTTATACGTGACTTAAGGTCAAAAAGCAAATCTCGTCGTAGAGTAGCTTTGATTTGGTCTTTTTGTTTGTCATTAAGTAGCTCACCTAGTCCTTCTAGAATTGTGTTTGGGTTAACTTTTTTTTCAATAAAATTAATTAGATATATAAAGTATTCTTTAAGGGTTTTGCCTGTACGGATTTTTATAATTTCCTCATTAATCTTAAATTGTTTAACAAACATAAAATGGGCATCATATAAATCTCTGTTTTGCAGTTTTGGTCTATCGGTTATCGCACACAGTTTATGAGCAAACATACAATCAGGCGATAAAGTGGGGATAGTAATTCCATAAAAATCCTTATTGACATATGTGTCAGGAAACTCCCGTTTATTTATTTCTACTTTAATTTTCTGTTTGCCTTTTTCGTAGCTGCCAATCCACATCCAAGTGAAATGTTTATTCATCTGATCACTGATTGTCAGATATTTATGCAGGATATTGTTAATTAATTGGTCATTAAAATCATTTGTAATCAAGTTAAAATCAAGATCAACCGAAAATCTGTCCAAATCATAAAACATATACAAACACGTGCCACCCTTAAAGGCAAATTTAGCTTCTAAATCGGTAGTTGTATAAATATCTCTCAAGATATTTTTTAGTAACTGCTCGTGGGTTTTTTTATCTAACATATTAGTTCTAGAACTCTTTTTTCTAACATTTTATTACTATATATCTTGGTCATTGTTAATAATTTTTCTTTATCAACCCCCTGTAGGTTATCAAATGCAAAGTTTGGGTATACATACAAGCAATCAGTTATTGTCCGTTCTTTATCAGCTATTATATACCGACCCGTATTTACCAGTCCCAACTGATTATAAAAAACTGGTTCTTTTACCCGACAGTAAACATATTTTTGGTTTCCAATGGTATATTTTTTACTCTTGAGAGAAATGGCATAAACAGTTTGATAGTATTGAAAGGTCAATCCGTGGATTTGGCTGGCGGTATAGAGGGAAATGTATGATAAAGGCACAAGTTTTTGAGCTACATCTAAAGGTGTATAATCCTTGCCATAAGCATACACTCCTTTGTGAATAGAAGTTAGCCTTTTCTCTCTTATGTAGTACTTAATAAGCTCAATTAGCCTTCGTCTTTGGGGAATTTGCCATAATATTGCCAGGTCTTCTGTGGTAAAAACCAATTTTTTGGAAAGCGCCAATTTTTCTATATTTGTTATATTATCTTTCATAGGGTAGTTTTCCTACCCTATACAATACTAAATTAGTATTGGGCCGTCAAGAGGCAAATGCTTATTTCAATTCCAGGGTGTACAAATTTGGGGTTATGTCGGGGTTGCCAAGATTGGTGAGCATCACTATTTTTGCATCATTTGGAAAGGGGAAAACATACCCGTTTATAAACGGTCCTGCATAAACAGTGGTATTATTTTGTCCGTCGTAGTCAACAATATCAATCTTTCGGTTTCTTACCACAATCAGGTGGCGGGAGTCAAAATACCAATTCAGCGGCAATGGGGAGTCGGAAATTTTGTAATTTTTGTCCTCTTTTATGTCATAGACATATATCGATCCTTGTTTGATTTCCCGATCTTCTTTCGTTTGGTTTGTACCAATAAGAGGCGGTTTGATAATAGTTGGAATGGTGGCAGATTGCGAGGCGGTATATAGTATTCTTGTTTCGTCCGGCGACCACTGGATGTTGGAAAAGTAGTTTTTAACAACAGTTTGTAAATCTTTTTTTAGTCCAACTTCTCGTGCTGTTTCTTTTTCTAGTCTTTCGTTTCCCCATTGAGATAGTAGAGTATCAAGTGTCGTAGTAATGTCTTTTGGGCTGTTATTAAGTGCAGTTGCATCCAGAGTGTACCAGGTTGTGTTAAGTCCAGCAGATATGCTTGCCAGGAGTTGCTTGCCGTCCGGTGACCACGACAAGATACTTTTAGAAAATACGTCGCTAGTGTCGTCGGCAATTTGGGTGGCATTGCTTTGCAGGGTTAAAAATGACCGCGAGCTGATATCCAGTACATACACCCCGTTTTTTCGAGCTGATGCCGAGGCAATGGTATAGGCTATTTGGGTTAAGGAGGGGTCGATCACTGGGTTTTGCACGCCGGTGGTAGTAATGCTTTCTAGTTTTGGGGCGTTAGGGAATAGGGTAGCGTCAACTTTTAAGACCACTTCTTTCTGAACTGTAACATGTTTGGTCCAGGGGAAGTAGCCGTCTTTAAAAATTTTTACGTCATATTCACCTGGGGTTAAGTTAATGGTGCTGTCTGTCGCTGTAGTTAGATGGTCGTTAATAAAGACCTGGGCACCATCGGGACGGCTAGTGGCAACTAGTAAACCGGTGCCGGAAATATCGGGACGGCCCTTTTCAAACCAAAATCTGTAGCCACGGCTATACAAGACAACAAGGGTTGTGGCAATAAGCAAAAAGGATAGGACACTTAGGGATATTAGTAGCTGTTTTTTCATGCAAATCGATTATACCTGGCTAATTTCCTTCTTGCAAGACTAGATTTGATGTGAGTATAATCGACCATATCACGGCCATAACCAACTTTTGATACAGAAAGGATATATTTTGATTATGTTATCTAAAAGAATAGGAATAGACCTAGGAACAGCAAATACCCTTGTTTACATGGCAGGGGAGGGTATTGTGTTAAACGAGCCTACAGTTGTGGCCGTAACTGCCGAAGAAGACCGGGTGGTGGCTGTAGGACGGGAAGCTAAAGATATGCTTGGCCGCACCCCCGGCAATATTGTGGCTTTGCGTCCCCTTCGAGACGGGGTGATTGCCAACTACACTATCACCGAGGCCATGCTGTCGTATTTTATCGACAAAGCCTGCGGCAGGTCCCGCTTTTTTAAGCCAGAGGTGATGGTGTGTATTCCATCTGGTGTTACCCAGGTCGAGCGTCGGGCAGTACTGGATGCCACTATGTCAGCAGGCGCAAAAGTAGCCTACCTTATTGACGAGCCACTGGCCGCGGCAATTGGAGCCAAAATCCCTATTGCCCAAGCTGCCGGACACATGGTGGTTGATATCGGTGGTGGGTCAACTGAAGCTGCAGTTATCTCGCTCGGTGGGGTGGTGGTGCATAATTCAGTCAGGGTAGCTGGGAATAAAATTGATGAGGCTATCGCTATTTATATAAAAAAGAAGTTTAATTTGTTGGTGGGGGAGCGCACAGCCGAGGAAATAAAAATCACTATTGCCAATGCACTAATTGAAAAAGGCCATGAAAAAGACCAGGCCTTGCAGCCTCGAAAAATGGAGATTCGTGGGCGGGACAGTATAACTGGATTACCCCGTACAATTGAACTTACAGAGGTTCAGGTAAACGAGGCAATACGGCCAGCATTGTTAGATATTATTCAGGGTGTCAAGGGGGTTTTAGAACAAACACCGCCAGAATTGGCAAGTGATATTATAGATAAAGGGATTGTTATGTCAGGTGGGACTTCCATGTTATATAACTTTGATTTGCTTATGACCCAAATTACCGGCGTGCCATGCCATGTAGCTGAAGACCCGCTTTTGTGTGTAGCCCGAGGCACAGGAGTAGCCATAGAAAATATCGAGTTGTACAAAAGAAGCATCAGTAAAAAATAATCCTATATATTTTTATCATGAAAAAGCTAGCCGTGAAAAACAAAAGAAAATTATAAAATTTCACGAAAGAGAGAGTATATAGTAAAAAAAGAAGAAAGCTTTAATATATTAATTATAAATGTTATAAAAGTTATAATTGTTATATAAAAACCTTGAGTATAAAATCTGATCGAATTATGTATTTTGGAACGATTACAGTGTTAGTAACGATATCTTATAGCAAATAATAGATTATGGAGAAAAATTTTTTACTTGGTGTTGGTGTAACAAATGCTCCAAAAGAAGAAATCCTAAAGTATATTATTACAAGCCTAGAGAAATCAGGTGATTTTTACTACATCACTACCCCAAATCCCGAAATTTTGGTCTATGCCAGTAAGCATCCGGAGTTTAAGAACATCCTTAACAATGCGCGATTAGGCCTTCCCGACGGCATCGGTGTAATATGTGCTGGAAAATTTTTGGGTACACCCTTTGTAGAGCGGGTGACAGGGGTGGATTTTATGGATTTTCTTTGTTATGAGGTACACGAAAAGCCTATAACGGTAGGCTTTCTCGGTGGTAGGAGTGGAGTAGCAGAAAGATCGGCCGAGTGCTTAAAGGCAAAATACCCGGGTTTGAAAGTGGTTTTTGTAGGTGAGGAGTGGAAGAAAACTGAGGTTGATATTCTCTTCGTTGCCTTCGGCTTTCCCAAGCAGGAAGAATTTATGGCAAGTCACGTTGGAAAAATTCCAGTCAGGGTCATGATAGGAGTAGGTGGCGCATTCGATTACATCAGTGGAGCTGTTCCCCGTGCACCATTATTTATTAGATCGATAGGGTTTGAATGGTTATTTCGCCTTTTGATACAGCCCTGGCGAATCAAGCGTCAATTGGCTTTGTTGAAGTTTGTATTGTTGATATTTTTAAGAAAAGTTTTTGGGAAATAAAATTTCTTAGGTCTTGCGGTGTTCATATAGACTTCGTATACTGGAATTGTGGATATTGTCAATGAAGTTAAATCTTTGTTGAAAAGCAAGAATTACAGGCTAGTTTTAGCTGCTGATGCTGAACCTCGGGTGTATAAAAAACTACAAAATAAGATTGTATGGGAAGTTCCAAGTGGCGGAGTTGCCGTAGCTCTTGATCCTGTGGCAAAAGCTACTGGCGCTTTTTATATTGCCAGGGGCAAAACAATGGAAGATGCAAAAGAATCAGATGAGAAGATTTCTGAAAAAGACGGATCGTATACGCTTTGTCATGTCAGCCTTTCTGAAGAAGAATTACAGGGATATTATTACGGTTTTTCTAATCAAACTCTTTGGCCTCTTTGCCATGTAGCCTTCCAGATGCCTCAAGAGCATCGACCCTGGTATGAAAAATATAAAATTATCAACAAACGTTTTGCCGATCTCATTGACAAGAAAAAAGAAAAAAAATCTTTTGTATGGATACATGATTACCAGTTGGCCCTTGTTCCTTCATTTTTGAAGAGGTCTCAAGATACACTGGTTGCAATGTTTTGGCATATTCCATGGCCATCGTACGAGCAATTTCGTATTTTATCCTCTTCCACAAAGGGAGAAATATTAGAAAGTTTGCTATCCTGCGATTTTTTGGCATTCCATCGGGGTTATCAGGTTCGCAATTTTATAGAAACTGTCCAGCACGAGTGTAAGGTTCGTATTGATCAAGAGGAAATGGCAATTTATTACAAAGATAAAAAAACTACTGTTTTAGATTTGCCTTTGGGTATCGATGCAGCTTCAATAATCAAGCTGGCAACCTCAACAAAAGATGTTATGAATAAAGATACTTTTGGTATAGATAGTTTGTTTAAAAATTATCAGGTGATACTTGGCATTGATAGGCTTGATTATACCAAGGGTTTGTTGCTGCGGTTAAACGCCTTGGAGCAGTTTTTTATGAAGCATCCAAAATACAGAGGCAAAGCAGTTTATATAGGTATTTTGTCTCCGTCTCGGATGAAGATTGCCGCATATCAAGAGCTAGAACAAAAAATCCTCCAGCGGGCAGAAGAGATAAATGCCGTATTGGCAAGGGGAGAGTGGAAGCCAATTGTTTTGATAAATCAAATTTTTCCTCGTGAAAGGATTGTAAAATTTTATAAAGAGAGTGCTGTATGCTTGGTGACTCCAGTTGATGATGGGATGAATTTGGTTTCCAAAGAATTTGTGATGGCTGCATCTGTGAGTAAAAATCCGGGGATGCTGGTGTTATCACATTTTGCCGGCTCGGCAATTGACCTTACCGAGAGTATTAGAGTAAATCCTTATGATATAGACGAGTTAGAGTCGTCAATAGAAAAGGCGTTTGTTATGCCAACTGAAGAAAAAATTAAACGTATTCAGGCCATGGCTCAGGTATTGCAGGAGAAAAATGTTTATAATTGGATGAAAGATTTTATTTCTGCAGCTGTTGCTGCAAAACCAGCTTGATTTGACGCCGTTTTAGACGACTGTCGTCTAAAACGTTGTCGTAGCAATCTAAATTAAATATGGCTGATTTTCAATTTTTACAAGACCCGATCAACAAAAACTGGGTGGTAATGGCGCCACGCCGGGCCAAACGGCCAGACGAATCAAAGGGTACGGCAACTGTTTGCCCGTTTTGTCCTGGCAACGAAGTCCCAGAAGAAGAAGTATATCGTATTCCATCATTAGCCTCGCAAGGTGAGAGCTTGCAAGGCTGGCAGGTTAGGGTGATACGGAATAAATTTCCGTTTGCCCCGATTCACGAGGTGATTATTCATTCCCCGGATCATCACAAAAACTTCGATACATTACCTCTTCAGCAGATTATAGATATTTTAAAAACATATCAGAAGAGGTATTTATTGCATCAGGATCGTGGCCAGGTATATATTTTTCATAATCGGGGGGAAATGGGTGGGGAAAGTCTGCCACACCCACATTCTCAATTAACTGTTATTCCGCAGGAGGTTGTTGCAGATATACCAAAGCTTTCCCAACAAATAGATTCAGAATTCATAATTCATAATTCAGAATTCTTTTTAATGTGTCCCAAAGTAAGTCAGTGGCCGGATGAGGTATGGATTGTACCCGCCTCGACTCGCAGTCGCTCGTCGACGCGAGGCGGCGGGCCCAATGAACGTAATAAATCGTTTGGAGAAATAACAGAAGGAGAAATTGCCGATTTAGCAACAACATTACAGCGTCTTATTCAACTCTTTGATATCCGCTACAAAAAAGAATTTCCCTTTAATTTCTATATCTATCCAGGGAGTGATTGGTATTTGCGTCTTATCCCTCGTATTAAAACCCTGGGGGGATTTGAGCTGGGGACAAACATCTATGTCAACACCCAAGATCCAAAAGAAACGATTGCATTTTTACAAAAACATTTTACCGAAAGTCATCTTGATAAAATTGCCCTGGAATATGAGGCAGAGTACGAGCGGAGAGTATAAATAATTTAGAATTCAAAATGTATAATTCAGAATTGAATGTAGAATTTATAATTATTTTTTTATTCTAGATTCATAATTTCATTCTGAACTCTGAATTCTAGATTCTGAATTTTTACTATTCTGTCTTGCTTTGCATGCCAAGCAACCACATGACTGCTTCTTTTTTGTAGCGGCGGTCTCCGCGGGAGTTTATTCTAATTGCCGGTAGTTTGCCCCGTTTGCCCCAGCGTTTGATGGTGAGGGGAGAAACCCGAAGCACTTCTGCAACTTCACGGACTGTTAAAAGATCGGGAAGGTTAGCGATTGATAGGTTTTGATTGTTCATAGGCTCAAGAGTATATGATTAGTAATCAATATAGATTTTAATCATTTATACAATAACAAAGTAGTGCAGAATTTGTCAAGAGGGTAAAACCAAAAATCCCCGCCTAGGCGGGGACATCTTGGAATAGCGAAAAAGTATTATTTCAATTCAACCCTCCTTCGCCCGGCTAAGCCGGGCTTCGGAAGGGCGAAGCAGTAGCACCTTATTTAAGTTCTACTGTGGCCCCAGCGGCCATCAATTTTTGCTTTGCCTCTTCTGCTGTTTTTTTGTTGACTGCGGTCATCACCTCTTTTGGCGCGGCATCAACTAGATCTTTGGCTTCTTTTAGTCCGAGTGTTGGAATTAATTCTCGAAGCGCTTTAATAACGCCGATCTTATTTGCACCGGATGATGCAACAACAACATTAAAGACAGTCTGCTCTTCTTTTACCTCGCCAGAGCCTTCGGCGACGGCGGGCTGTGCTGTCGGTGCTACCATTGCGGCTGAAACACCAAACTTTTCCTCGAGTGCGCGAACGATATCCGCGAGTTCTAAAACAGACATAGATTCAATAGCTTGTATGAAGTCTTCCTTGGTAAGTTTTTTATCTGACATAAAGTATATTCACCCCCTTAAATAATTTTCAATTTTCAGTTTTCAATTTTCATTGAATTTTCAAATTAAAAATTATGCTGATTTTGTTTTCTGTATTGCGCTTAGTGTTAATACTAGTTTTTGGATATTCCAGCTTAACGCCCGGTGTAATCCATAGATAGGTGATTTTATTCCTCCGACAAGTTGGGCAATAAGGACATTTCGGGTGGGGAGTGTCGCCAATCGCATGACGTCTGCTTCTGCTAGCATCTTACCTTCCAGAATGCCAAACTTAATGGTAGGCATTTTAATCGCTTTGATTATCTTGGCAATCTCTTTGATTGGTCCAACTACATCGTCATAGGCAAATAATGTTGCGGTTGCACCTTCGAGGGTTTGGGATTTATCAAGTTTTATGGCAATAGAAAGAAGGGAGTTTTTAGCAACAACTAGCTCGGCATTCAAAGATCTTAGGCCTTTTTTGAGTTGTTCTAATTGGATATGGGTCATGCCCTGGTAGCCGGTAAAGATAATCGCTTTGGCTCGTCCTGCTTTTTCGATAAGCTCGGCAACCACGCCTTCTTTTTTCTGCCTGTTTTTGTTTTGTTTTATTGGTCGATCATTCATAAAAAAAGCTCCTTACAAGGAGCTGATGCATCAAATAAATGATGAATTATGCTGCTCCTCGGTGAGACTTATTTTTATGCTCACTTTCTTAGGTAAATGTAGTTTATCAAAAGAGCAGGGGAGAGTCAAGGTGCATTAAACTATAAGGTAATAAAGATATTCAGAGGAAAATGTGGATAACTTTGGAATGTATAGTACTATAGGGAAAATATCTTTGTTCTTGACAGCTACTCAATTTGTATTGTATGATTACATACATAAATGGATTTTGATTTATCAAAAATTGAAGGATTTGATTGGGATAAGGGCAATCTTACACACATTAAAAAGCATAAAGTTGATTATAAAGAGTGCGAGGAAGTGTTTTTAAATAAACCACTTTTTGTAAGTCGCGACACGGCGCATTCTGAAATAGAAGAAAGATTTCAGGTTTTGGGTTTAACAAATAAAGGCAGGCTAATTTTTTTAGCTTTTACAATTAGAGATAACAAAATACGCATCGTTTCAGTAAGAGATCAAGATAAAAAAGAAAGGAGGAAATATGAAGAAATTAAAAAAAATACCAAAATTTAAAAATGAAGATGAGGAGGATGCATTTTGGAGTACTCATAGTAGTACAGATTATATAGATTGGAGTAAGGCAATGGTTAATCCAGTCTTCCCAAATCTTAAATTTTCTACCAAAACTATAACCATAAGAGTTCCGGAGTCTTTATTGAATTCTTTAAAAATGCTGGCTAACAAGAAAGACGTGCCGTACCAGTCTTTAATGAAGATATTTTTAGATGAAAAGGTAAGGGAAGAAAACCGCCTGGTTTCTTAGCCTCACCAAGCCTCGCTTCTCGAGGCTAACTTTTTTATGGTAGTACTTCAATATCCGCGGCTTTGTTTATTTGTAAGGTGTCTGTTTTCTTGTCGTACAGTCCGGTAATGAGTACTTTTTTATTTCGGTAGTATTCTAGTTTCACCTCGGGCGGGACAATCAGAAATGTGATATCCTCGCCTTTTACCAAAACATAGCGAGTAGGAATTGGTGTTGGGGTTTCTGTTGGTTGAACGGTTGCAGAAGGAGATCCTTCGCTATCGCTTGGGATGACAGTGGGCGAGGGGTTTAAGAGGTTTTGTACTTGGTAGGTGGCTTTTATGGTCCCCATTCGGGAAATAAGTATCGGTGCTGGGGTTGGGGATGGTTGCAGAATTACAATTGGTGTTGGGGTCGGTTGGGCCGCGACTATTTGTTTTTCTTTGGCCTGGCCCAAAGAAAAGAAAAATTGGAATGCCCCGCCTAACACCGCGAAAAATATGGGGAGAGCAAGCAGGGGTATTTTTATTTTAAAGTCAAAGGTGGTGGTCTGCTTTTTGCGGATATCATTTAGCCAGTGGAGCAACTTTTTAAATGGGTTTTGGATTTGTACACTTACCAGCGGTTCGTTAAAATTTTCTTTCGGTGGTTTGGAAATTATATTTATTGGCCCCGAGGTTTCGACAGTTGTCTTGGCGGTGGTAATGGGGTCGGTATCTGTTCCAACAAACCGGCCTTCTGCGTCCCGCGGCTTGGTAGTTTCGTCTGCCATATAAATAGTATTGCACGCAAACAAAAAAATAGTCAAGTAAGAAAGTGTGTTCCCTCTCCCTCTGTTGTTTTTGTGTTTATTGCCTCATGGGCGTTTTGTGTGGACGATTTTGGTCGCCCCAATTTAACACTCAACAGCAGAGGGGAGGGTATTTGGTTGTGGGTTTATGGAAAGCCGATGAAAATGCCACCGACTAGTGCGGCGGCAATCATCAGGGCTACGAGAACCCAAAGA
Source organism: uncultured Gammaproteobacteria bacterium (assembly GCA_964544105.1). Lineage (GTDB taxonomy): Bacteria > Patescibacteriota > Microgenomatia > Levybacterales > UBA12049. The sequence goes on from CAZIZQ010000009.1 coordinate 21,275, forward strand.
GGGGGAAAGGAAGAATCATCTTTCTCTCCCCAGTCTTGATCCGTCATGGGTCCTCCTTCAAAAATCGTGCTCCTGCACGGGTCCGATCCGATAGTTCAAGATAATGGCGGTGGTGTCACTTTGCCCCTCCTTTGACTTGGAGCATGTCGTCCATCACGGGCCGAATGGTGGGTGGGGTTACCAGTCCGAGATTGGTCGCGTGCCTCCTTTTTAGGCAGAAAGCCTACTTCTTCTCGCCATCAGTCGAAGGCCTCGGCGTTTCCCGTCGCATGAATGCGTCGGACTGCCTTCGCTTCTCCGCGGCTTCTTGTGAGCTTGAAACATCAGGTTTGTTTCTGGTAGCTCCAAAGGCCCAGAATCCGGCGCCAACTGCGCCTGCTGCAATCAGCGGCAAATAGTCAACGGCGGTCTGCCAGCCAAGGAGTCTCATTACATACCCCACTACTGCGAGACCCAAGATAACTTGTCCTACTGTTACCACTGCTTTCTCCTTTCAGCTCAAATGAGCGATCTCTAGCCTCCAACGCGGATGCACGAAGACAAGAAAAATATCTCCATGAACCCGCATTGGAAAAACCACCCCGCACCATTTCGGTGCAGGGTTCCACAACCAAATTTTCAAAGAGCTAGCCTCACCAAGCCTCGTACCCTGCTGGGCATCTTCGACTTGCGAGGCTAAAACTATAACGATTTAAGTGTCCATGCATTCGGACACAAGCGTTTTGTCTACGAGGGATTATAGCATTTCTTGGGTTATCGGCGCAAAATTAAGTCTTGTCTGATTTTTTCAAGGTCAGCTTCTGTAAGAAAAGTATGTATTTTTCCTTTGAAAGCTGGATGATTGTAATGCTTAACAAAATATTACTACTTGACAAAAAAAGTATTACTATACTATAATAGTATTATTATGGATGGTTTTTCAACAATGACACAAAAAGGGCAAGTTGCAATACCAAAATCTATTCGAGATTATTTTAGCCTTAAGCCTTTCAATAAGCTACATTTTGCGATTGAAAATAATAAAATTGTCGCGGAGCCAATTCTTGGTCTTGCCGATATGAGAGGATTTATTCCAGCAAAAAAATCTCTTTCAAAAGCCGAAATGAAAAAAATTGTACAAAAGAGTGTTTTAAAAAAACATGAAAGTCGTTCTTGATACAAATGCTCTTGTCCGTTTTTTTACCAACGATATCCCACAAAAAGCAGAAAAAGTAGAAAAACTTCTTGAAGAGAAATCCTTATTTATTCCAGATGTGGTATTTCCAGAACTTGAGTATGTTTTAACCAACGGTTACAATTCATCTCGAACTCAAATAATTACTGTTTACAGGTTTCTTCTTGCAAAAAAGAATATTCGTACATCTCCCAGTATGCAAAAAGCAGTTGCTATCTTTGAAAAGTCAAAACTAGATATGGCTGATTGTATTACTGCATCATATTCATTAAAAGGAGAACTCGCAAGTTTTGATAAAGAACTTCTGGATATTGAAGGAATTAAGCCTTTTTGGAAATAGGTAGCCTCGTTTTACCCCACTTTACGTCCGTATTTTTCTTTGGAGAGTTGGATAATTTTGTCGCGATTTTCATTCTTTAAAGATGGTAATGGCAGGGTTTTGGCCGGAAATGGCATGGAGGTCATGCCGTTGATGCACAGTTTTAGCACAATTTCGTATTTACCAAGCGACACCAGATCTGCCTGGGTATAGATTTCGGCAAACTCCAGCGTTAAAAGTTCGGCGTCGGTTGCGCCCACCACAAAGGAAATAAGAGTGCCCACATTGCCAAAAACTGCATTTTGGACTTCTTCCTCGAGTTGTCCCATGTATTGATTGGCCAGAGTAAGAGAGAGTCTGTATTTGCGGGCTTCGGAAAGAATTTTAACAAAAGAGGTGGTGGCAAAATTTTGGAACTCGTCAACGTATAAAAAGAAATCGCGGCGGTCTTCTTCTTTCATAAAACTTCTGTTCATGGCGGCCAGTTGGATTTGGGTAATAATCATGGCGCCAAGAAGCGAAGCATTGTCTTCGCCCAACTTTCCTTGCGATAAATTAAGTATTAAAATTTTTCCCTCATCCATAATTTGCTGCAGATTTATTGACGATTTTGATTGGCCGATAATGTTTCGTATCATTTTTGAAGACACAAATTGTCCAACCTTATTTTGGATAGGCGAGACTGCTTCGGCTTTTAATTTGTCCGGCATTTGGGCAAATTCCCTTTCCCAGAAGTTTTTAATAACGGGGTCCTGGACCAGTGGAATCATTTTTTGACGATACTTTTGATCTGCCAATAAGCTTAGTACATCAACCAAAGTTGCATCAGGTATTTCCAAAAGCGTCATAATAACATTTCTTAAAATGTATTCCAATCTTGGCCCCCAGGACTCTTTATAAATTTTGTTAAAAATAGACACAATGCCTGATGCCACCAAATCTTTTTGCTGTTTATTATGCACTTCCAAAACGTTCAAAGAAAATACTCTTTCTGTATCGAATGGCTCAAGATATATGACATCGTTTAGCCGCCGTTTTGGTATGTAATCAAGGATTGTTTCCGATAAATCACCGTGGGGGTCTATAATGCCGATGCCGCGGTCTTTTCTTATGTCATCAATTGCCATATTGGCAATTAAAGTTGATTTTCCAGCTCCTGTTTTCCCCATAAGGTATATATGTTTTCTGCGGTCTACGTTTTTAATACCAAAAATGGTGGGTTTGTTCTTAAAATCGGTTTGGGCAAAAAAGTTAATATTTTTCTTTTCCTCGTCAGTTATGTTTTCACTAACGGGTAGGTTTTCCGGCGGTTCGCCAAGTAAGGTTTTGCCCCAGGCAATGTTTTTAACCCCGGCCATTAGAAATCCAGGCGGGTGCCAGATGGTAGCCAGCTCCTGGGCATTTAAGATTTGGCGGCGCTTTTCAAAAAAATAAGTTTTGCGCTTTTTTATGCGTTCAATCAGGGCATTTTTCCGTAATAACACCCGCTGAAACTGGAATTCATTACCATCTCCATGAGAAAAAATACCAAAAGTGCCGGCTAGATTATGTAAATATGGTTTGGGGTTTTGGCCGCTCGTTCCAACCAACAATCTAATCATTGCTTTTCCACCTTGAAACGAGGCTTTTTGCATAATTAAAAGCTGCTGCGGGTCGCGGGCATAGTGCGCCGAGGCAGTACTTGTTCCCCCGGTACCTGTTTGTGGGTTGGGGGATAGGGTTTGTTTTTCTTCGGTTGCGGCCACAATCATCCTGCCCGACTTTTTAACCGCTCTGGCCTGCCAGTCAAAAGACGCGGTTGTAATAAGAATTTGCACACACATGCGGACATCGGCCTGTTGTTTGGCTAAATAGCCAACCAAAGCGCCAAGAGTATCAATATCTTCAAAATCGGCATAGGTTTTGGTAGGAAGGTAAAATTCATTATCGAGTTTTAATTGCCCAACCCCAATAGTTTTGCTTTGAAAAAGAGCAGTCATCGGGTCGTCGGTTTTTTCAATGCTGGAGGTGGGAAAAGAGGCGGCAACAAGTGATGCCACAAAGGTTTCCTGGGTCTCGTCTGTT
>CAZIZQ010000009.1:24841-28435 GCA_964544105.1 uncultured Gammaproteobacteria bacterium
ATAAAAATAGACTGTTTGGTTAATTAGGAATATTTCAAAGGCATAGACGTAAGGAGTCATCCAAAGACGTTTCCATAGTGGCACATGTGAATGAGAAAGGCAGGAGGCAAAAATTTGCGTAGCCGCGGCTATAGGTGTTTCATCGTCTTTGGGATTTCTGACTAATAGGTGAACAAGCGCCATATAAGGCAATTATAACAGAAACAAAATTTTAGAGGGCAATCTTAATCCCTGGGCTCATGGTGGATTTGAGGGTGATGTTTTTGATTTTGGTGGCATTGATTGATGCAAAGACAGTTTTAATATTTTCAGCCAGTTTTTTTTCTCCAAACGAAAGTTTGCCAACTCGCAGGTGAATAATTGGACTTTTTGCCTCGGTTTTATAGTTAATTAGTCCGCCGGTAAATTTTTTGGCTGCGTTTTCGGGATCTTGGGTAATGGTGCCGTTTTTAGGGTTTGGCATGAGTCCTTTTGGTCCTAATACTTTGGCTATTTTTGCCAATTTTGGCATCATTTGCGGGGTGGCAAGTAAGACATCAAAATCAATTTTTCCTTTCTCAATTTCTGCAATTAGTTTATCATCTGCGATAGCAACTCTTGTTTGTTTTCCAGTGCCATGGGGAAGGGTGAGGGTTCCAGAGATATTTTCTGATGCGTTGATATGTAGCTCTACTGTCTCGTCAAATTTGGCGCGTTTAAGCTCCCCAAGTAGTTTTAAGGCTTCGGAAAGATTGTATGTTTTGCCTTTTTCAATAAGCGCGGCTCTTGTTTGGTAATTCTTGGAATGAGTACGTTTTTTGGCCTCTATCTTTGGTTTCTTTACTTCTTTTTTTACCTCTTCTACTTTTTCTACTACTTTTTCCGCAATAGGAGTTTCAGCTGCCTTGCGAGCCTCCTTTTGCTCTTTTTTTATTTTTGCCTGTGTTTGTTTTTCTTGTTCTTGTTCCTTGTCTCCGAGGGTCTTAACACGTATTTTACCCATATATTTTTATGTCATCCCGTCCGCCAGCTGGCGGATTCGGGATCTCCTTTTCTTTTCTCCTGTAGATGCTGAAACCCGCTTCGACTCAGCGAGGCGAGCAAGTTCAGCATGACAGGAAGAGTTTATTCCACCTTAATGCCCATGCTTCGGGCTGTTCCTATCACAATTCTTGACGCCATTTCTACATTGTCGGTATTTAAATCTTCCATTTTGGCTTTGCCAATTTCCTCGGCTTGGGTTTTGGTTAGTATTCCCATCTGTTCTTTGCCTGGTTTTTGGGAGCCTTTTTCTTTTCCTATTGCTTTTTTAATCATCTCGGCCACGGGTGGCTTTTTGGTAATAAAGGAAAAGGTTCGATCCTCGTAGACTGTGATAACCACAGGAATAATAGTGCCTTTTTGGTCGGCTGTTTTGTCATTGAATGCCTTGACAAATTCCATAATGGGGAGTCCGTGTTGCCCAAGAGCAGGTCCAACCGGAGGCGCGGGAGTAGCAGCTCCACCGGCAATGTTTAGTTTAATAAGTGTTTTAATCTTTTTAGCCATAGTTTACAGTTTCGCTACTTGTAAGAAATCCAATTCCACTGGAGTTTCCCGTCCAAAGATACTCACCAACACCTTTAGTTTCCCCTTGGCTTCGTCAATGCTGTCAACAGTGCCTAAAAAGTCAGCAAACGGGCCGTCCACAATTTTTACTGCCTCGCCATTACTAAATGATGCTTTATATAATGGTTCATCGGTATTGGCAAATTTTTTAATTGCCTCAACTTCTTTGTCGGAAATTGGAGTGGGCTTGTTGCTGGCGCCAATAAAGGCTGTTACGCCCTGGGTAGTTCTAACCAGTAGCCATGATTCGTCGTCCAGCACCATGCGGACCAAGACATAGCCCGGGAAAACTTTTTCTTTAACAGTTTCTTTTTTACCCTGTGTAACTTTAATGGTGTTTCGGGTGGGGACAGTGATATCAAAAATTTTCTCCCCAAAGTCCATACTCTCGACACGCTGCTTTAAGTTTTTTGCCACCTTGTCTTCGTGTCCAGAATAGGTATGTACTATATACCAACGTGCATTATTACTAGCTTTTGGTGTTTCTGTATCCATATTATTTTATGACTATTTCCATAATCTTTGTAAAAACAAAGTCTAGTGCGCCAATAAAAAAACCAACAAGCAGGCTTATTAGAATTACAACAATGGTTAATCGAATAACTTGTTGTTGTTTTGGCCACGTTACCCTTTTTAGTTCATCGAGTACCTCGCGGAGAAAGGTAACAGGACTTATCATCAGATGATTTTAGCAGAAGTGCATTGACATGTAAAGCGTTGAGAAGGTAGAATAAAAGACGTGAAAAAGATTCGCAAAGTCGTTATCCCCGCAGCAGGTTTTGGCACCCGCTTCCTTCCCCAGACCAAAGCCATGCCCAAAGAAATGCTTCCAATTGTAGACAAGCCCGTTATTCAATATGTAGTGGAAGAAGCAGTGGCCTCTGGCATAGAGGACGTTATTATTGTTACCGGTGCTTTGAAAAGGGCTATCGAAGACCATTTCGACGCGCCAAATGCCGATTTACTGCAAAACCTTTTGTCAAGCGGGAAAACAAAACTGGTCGAAGAAGTTAATCGCATTTCCGACATGGCAAATTTTATTTATATTCGGCAAAAGGGTGCTTATGGCAATGGCACACCGGTACTATCGGCCGAGCCGGCCATAGAGGATGAAATGTTTGCCGTGATGTGGGGGGACGAATTTATCTACAGTAACCCACCCAGGCTTGCCCAAATGATTAAGGTGCACGAACAGCACGGTGGCGCAGTTATTTCTGGTGTGAGGATAAAAAATAAAGAAGATCTTGCGCGGTATGGCATAGCAGAGATAGAAGAAGTTTCCGGCAATGTTTTTAAGATTAAAAAAATTGTGGAAAAACCGCATCCAGACCATGCGCCGTCAAATTTAGCAACACATGGCGCCTATATTTTGCCGCCAGAAATTTTTGATATTTTGCGTAATCAAAAGCCAGGGGTGGGCGGAGAAATTTATTTGCCCGAAGCAATAGACGAGCTGATCAAAACCGGTTATCCGGTCTATGCCTGCGAAATAGAAAACGGGCGGTATTTCGATACAGGCAATAAGCTGGAGTATTTAAAAACCGTGGTAACGTTGGGACTCGAACACCCCGAAACCAACGGCGACTTCAAAAACTTCCTCAAAGAGCTGGAGTTGTAGTACGACCTCACCAAGCCTCGCTTCGCGAGGCTAAATATCCTGAATGTCTCCTAGGTCACTCGTTTCTTCGACAAATGATTTGTAAGAAAGAGTAGGGATGGTTTTGGAGAAAAATGACAGTATCTCTTCCGGATGTACCCACGCAGTTTTCCTTTTTCCCAAATATTCCAAATACGAAGACGGCTGCCCAGCCCTGCCAGAGGCGTGGGCTAAGGCTTGTTTATGGATATATTTGGAAAGGTAGATAAATTGATTTTCGTTATCGACAAGTACTGCCTTATATACCCCTTGGCAAAGCGCGCCCACTCTTTTGTATTTCTCATTGAAATATTTCGTGTACCTTGTTCCTAAAGAATTCATAAATTTGTCGATAGACAAAGCATTTTTTT
>CAZIZQ010000010.1:0-28228 GCA_964544105.1 uncultured Gammaproteobacteria bacterium
TTGTTCGGTGTCAGTAATATGCACAACCATCCTGTCCATCCGGTATTCTTTTACTTGCCAAAGTGATACCCAAAAAAGAATACTACGAATAGCCCAAATGGCAAAAAATATTTCAGTTAAAAAAATTATAAAACTCATAATACGGATTGTATTGCCTTAACAAAGTTTTTTGGACTTATGTATGGCAGCTTATGACCTTCTCCCGCAACAATTACCACTTTTGCATGTAGTATATATTTTTTTATTTGCCAAGCGTCCGCTGCAGAGACGATCCTGTCTTCTTTTCCCCATACCAACATAACCGGAACAGAAATGTTTTTTATATATGCAGTTAACTCTTCACCGATAATATTTTTGAATACCTGCTGCAATGGACCTGCCTTATAATAATCCCATTCACCTATTATTGAGTATAAAACTTTACGCATAAATACTTTTGTTTCTTTTGGAAAAATTTTAAACACAATACCCCCTGCAACAGCTGTAAAGTAAGCAATTTTTCTTTTTAGCGAAGCATGTCTAATTACTGGAACACCAGTAAGAATAAGAGCTTCAGCTGCATTTTTATACCTCCATGCGTATTTAATTGCCACTCTACCTCCAAAAGAATGCCCTATAAGAATAGGTTTTTTAACTTTATTCTTTCCCAAAAATTTTTTTAGAAAAACAACATAATCATCAAGTATCATGTTGTCATTGACAAGTGGTTGGGAACCAAAGCCCGGCAGGTCCAAAAGATAAACCTTATGCCCGTCTTTTTTCAATAAGGCTGCAAGTTCTTTATAGTTTTGTCCTCGTAAACCCCACCCATGTAAAATAACAATTTCATTTTTTAACATAAGCTATTTTACTGTTACACTTTTTGCCAAATTTCGAGGCTTATCTGGATCAGTTATACCCTTTGCCAATGCAGTGTAATATGCAAGCAGCTGGGCAATAACTACCTGAGGAAGCATAGTAGCATCACCAACATCGGCAGTTTCAAAAAACATATCAAAGACATCATTTTTCTTTGGCCCAATACCAATAATATACCCACCCCGTGCTTTTATTTGCTGGGCATTAGAAACAATTTCATCGTACGTTTCATCTTGTGGAGCAACTACAATACAAGGGGTCCCCTTTTCAATTAATGCGATAACTCCGTGCTTTAATTCCCCTCCTGCAAACCCTTCTGCATGAATATAACTGGTTTCTTTTAGCTTAAGTGTTGTTTCAAGGGCTGTTGCATACGATAGGCCACGTCCTATAACGTATACATGCTCTGCTTTTACAAGTTTTTTTGCCAAATCTTTAATATGGTCTATGTACGAATCTTGCAGGATTAATCGTATGTTATTTGCCGCAAGACGAAGCATTTCCTGCGCTTCATTTTGTCTTTTTGCCATGGTATATGCAGTTAAAAGAAGAATAGAAACCATCGCAATAAAACTTTTTGTTGAAACAACTGCTTTTTCTGTTCCGGCTCCTAAAAGGAGCCTATTTTGGGCTTGGCGATACAAAGTAGAACCTAAAACATTTACTAACGCCACAATTTGGGACCCTTTTTTCTTTGCTTTCTCAACTGGCTCAACCACATCGATTGTCTCGCCAGATTGCGAGATCGCAATAAGCAAACTCTCTGTAGTCAGATAATCTTCAAGATAAGTAAATTCAGAACCGATTGAAAAATTAACATGCTTCTTGGTAATTCTGGAAAAAAGATATGTACCGGCTAGTGCTGCATACGATGCCGAGCCACACCCAAGCATAAAAGTACCAAACGCATGCGAGATTAACTTTGATAATTGTTTTGTCTCTTCTACATAATGTAAAGCAATATTCTCTATTACTCGCGGCTGATCGTGAATTTCTTTAAGTAAAAAGTGCTTGTATCTTCCTTTCTGTGCTTTTGCAAATTCCCAATTAATCGTATGAAATACTGGTGTTATTTGTTTTCCTTCTGGCAAACTAAGCAATTGTAATTTTTTTCCCAAAATAACCATTTGTTTGTCCTCCAGAAATAACACTTTTTTAGTGTGCTGCACAATAGCAGACGCATCCGACGCAACAAATAATTCATTTTCCAAAACACCAACAACCAAGGGCGAACCAGTTTTAACCGCAATAATTTCAGAAGATGGAGCGTACGCAACTACCATTGCGCTTAATCCTTGTAAACGATTAAAGGCATCTCTAACTGACGAGGCAAACCCTTCATTTTTTCCATACTCCTCAATAAGGTGTGCTATAACTTCTGTATCGGTTTCCGATGTAAAATGGTGTCCTTTTGCAAGTAACTCGTGTTTTAATTCTTCGAAATTTTCGACAATTCCATTATGGACAATAGCAATTTCGCGGCGGCAGTCCACATGCGGATGCGCGTTGGCTACCGTTACACCTCCGTGTGTTGCCCACCGCGTATGACCAATACCAAGGTTGCTATCTGGAAGTTTTGTTTTTGCAACAGTAATTTTCCCGACATGTTTTTCAACAACAAATTTCGCTGTTTTATCTTTACTCAAAACTTTCACTGCTATTCCCCACGAATCGTACCCACGATATTCAAGAAGCTTTAAACTTTCCAAAGCAAGTTTTGCCGCTTCTGATCTATGACCTACATATCCGAAAATTCCACACATATTATTTATTCAAAATAATCGGGAGTAACTCCCTAAGGTTTTCTATTATAGCATCTGGCTCAAAACCATCAATAGGAGACTGGTTTAATGCATATATCCCTCGCTTTACCCAAATTGTTACTATGGCTGGAAGTAACTCCTTTGCTTGGTGCAAAACAGTTAGTTTATCGTCAACAAGAAATACAGAATAATTTTTATATTTCTCCAAGATATCCTCTATTCTTTCTTTCTTATTTGCCACGATATATATATGTTTTTTCACAAAACTATTATGAATCTTTGTTTTAAGTAATTTTGTTTTCTGCAAATCAAGATTTCCTTCAGAAAAAATCCCAAGATGCACAGCCTCTTTTAACTTCGACAAAACATAGACTGTCTCTTCATACAATGCAAACGTCTGCAGATTCGTGTTTTTAAACTTTTCCGTATCAAAAAGCGTATAGTCAATATCAAAAAACACAACTTTTTTTATCACTGATTTTCCTCCTCAATTATTTCCTCAAATTTTGTGTAGTACTTAACATTGCTAGGAATATTTTTATTAACAGTAGTAGAGGGCCCGATGACAACATTATTTCCTACAATTATCCCCGGCATTACCGAACAATTAATTCCTGCCATTACCTTACTCCCCATAAAAACTCCAAGAGACCGTTTATTTGTATCAATAACTTCATCTTTTACAGTTGTTTTTATATTTTTTCGATCCAGCCTGACATTTGCTGTTGTAAATTGCGCGGCAATTTTACAATTCTCTCCAATAACCGAATCTCCAATAAAACCGGAATGTGTTGTCGTACCAGACATTAAAATACTATTTTTTATTTCCATATTAGCCCCAACCACACAATTGTTTTCTATTACAGTCCCGTTACGAAGAATTGCATTTGTTCCAATCACTGCGTTTTTGCCAATATAACAAGGTCCCATAATTTTTGCTCCTTCAAAAATTTTGACATTATCACCAATAATCTGCGCTTGATTACTCATTTTTTTAAGCAGATAATCTTTTACATCCAGTAAATCCCAGGGGTATTTCAAGGAAACAGTATTGCCATCAAAAACCACATATGAAACAGTTTTTTTTTTGGCATATGTATCAAGCGCAGTTTCCAAATGATAATGAGATTGCGGAGTATTTTTAAGAGTTTGTATAAAATCTTTCGATAAAAGATAACAACCTACAATGCAAAGTTTTTCGTTATTCTGGTCTGCTGCTGGTTTTTCAGAAACAGACAATACTTTTTCTTTGTCAACCGTAACAACTCCATGCTTCCAATAATCAGACCTTTTTTTTAGGAAAAGAGTTGTGTTTTTAGATTTTTTCTCAAGGAGTTTTTTAATTAATACGTCCCCATCTACATGGTATCCAGCCGTGACAAAAAATGAATCAGCCAACAAACTCTCTGCCTGCAAAAGTGCATTTCCCATTCCCAAGGCCTCTTTTTGCACAACATATCTTAAAGTCACATCAATCCCAAGATATGACCGTGCTTGTTCTTCATTATCGGTTATCACAATAACATCGGTAATGCCCGCCCGCTTTATTGCTTCAATGGTATGTACTATAAGTGGCTTTCCCAGCATCGACACAAACGATTTATGCCGACCATCCGAATATGGCCGCAATCGAGAAGATTGTCCTGCTGTTAAAATAACTGCCTGCATTTGTCTATTCTTCCTCCCTTTGTATATCTGCGCCAAGCATTTGCAACCGTTTTTCGAGTGCCTCATACCCTCGATCCAGTTTTTCGATGCCAAAAATCGTTGTTTCTCCATTTGCGGTTAATGCGGCCAAAACTAGCGTTGCTCCTGCCCGAAGATCAGAAATAGTTACAACTGCATTATGCAGCTGTGTATGACCGGTAATTTTGGCAGCATGGTAATTTTCTTTTGCATCATCGGTAAGATTAAAATTATACAGTGATTTTGGATCTTCAACACTTGGATTAAATAGTACTATACCAGCCCCCATTTTTTTAAGCTCCGACACATAGCCAAAACGACTTTCAAAGACAGTCTCGTGTACAACTGAAACCCCAACTGCTTTTGTCATTAGTACCGCCCATGGACTTTGCCAATCAGTCATAAACCCTGGATATGATGTAGTTATAATATCTGTTGCCTTAAGTTTTCCTTTGTAAAAAAATCGTATTCCGTCTTTCTTCTCTTCATAATCGCCACCACACTCATGCAGTTTTTCCAAAAACTCTGCCAAACCGCTTTTAGTCGCTCCTTTTATAAACACGTCGCCTTCGGTAATAATCGCTGCAATAGCAAGAGTAACAACTTCATTTCGATCGGGACCAATAGCAAAAGTTGTACCATGCAATTTCGCTACTCCGGTAATAACAATTTTTCGCTTTGGTTCTCTTGTTATTTTTGCGCCCATACTGTTTAACAAAACAATCAGCTCGTCAACTTCTGGTTCTTGAGCTGCGTTCTCAAGTATTGTTTGTCCCTCTGCTAAGACGCTAGCAAGTATCATAGTCTCTGTTCCTGTATGGGTATTTTTGTCAAATGTATAAGTAGCCCCCCGAAGTTTTCCTGCTCGAGCATGAAAATATCCATCTGTTGAATCGTACTTTACAGTAACACCTAAATCCTCCAGCCCATCAATCGTCCTATCTATCGGCCTGGCCCCAATTCTACACCCTCCCGGGTTTGGAATAATTGCCTCTCCAACTCGGGCCAATAATGGGGCTAAAAACATAGAAGAGGTCCTAATTTCTGCTGCTTTATCCAAAGAGATTTTTGGTTTTACAATATGTGAGACACTAATACGAGCAGTGTGATCCGAAATTGTCACCTCACCACCAAATTCCTCAATAATATCAACCATAATAAAAAAGTCAGAAATAAGGGGAATATTATTAACAATAACCTCATCACTTGTTAAGCATGCAGCAACAAGCGCCTTTAACGCCACATTTTTCGATCCCGAAATAACTACACTCCCAACAAGTTTTTTCCCGCCTTTTATAATAAATTTCTCCATATGATTAAAAACCCACAGTTTTTACTTCCAAATGCAGTTTCACGCTAAACTTTTTTGCCACTTCATCTTTAATTAATGTTGTTAATGCAATAATATCTTGAGCTTTTGCATTGCCCATATTAAGAATAAAATTGGCATGTCTATCCGAAATCATGGCGTCACCAATCCGTTTGCCTTTTAATCCAGCTTTATCTATAAGGTATCCAGCAGAGGTAATCTGATCTGGGGTTGGAATACAAAGCGCCTCAACAATAGAAATGTTACGGAATGTGCATCCGGCCGATGCTCCTTTTGGCTGGGACTCGCTTCTATGATTTAAAGCATCGGTAGCCCGATCCCACAATATTTTTTTATCCCCTGGCAGCAAACGGAAAATAACTGACAGTACGATCTCTTCTGTCTCTTGCAAAGCACTATAATCATAAGCAAAATGAAAATACGAATTATCTACCTCTTTAATTTCTCCACTCCTAGTTACCAGCTTTACCCGAAACACAAAATCACCAACATATGCCCCTTTTCTTGGATAATTGGAATTCATATATACTGCTCCTCCTACTGTCCCTGGCAACCCAAGCTGGTATTCAAGTCCTTCCAACCCTTGCTCTATTGTAAAGCGAACCAACCGATTCATAATTACACCGCTTTGGGCATATACCAATGCCTTATCAACATCTATTTTTTGATTCTTCACACGTCCGCTCATCGTCATAATGTCGAATTTCCTGCAGTTATTTTTTACCACCAATCCTTTAATCCCGTGATCTGCCACAACAATGTTTGATCCTCCACCAAAAACAAACAAGGGTAATTCAAGTTGTTTTGCAACATTCACTGCCTTAACAATATCATCTGTTTTTTCAAGATCAACGTAATACTCTGCCGGACCGCCAATCTTGTAAGTGGTATGAGCACTCATCGGCTCATTTTGCCGTAGTTTTGGCCCAAAAACTTTTTCTAGTTCCTGTAGTGTATTATTTTTCATTTTATTAATTCCTCGTTTATTTTGTAAATGTCTCCTGCGCCCATAGTAACAACAACAACATCCTCCCCGTACTGCTGCCGTTTGATATATTCTACCACACTAGATAGCTCTGAAAGGTAGTACACATTCTTCTGAAATTGCCGCACCGCAATAGCTAGCATCTCAGATGTTACTGATTCGTCTTTGCTTTCTCGAAGAGAAGAATAAATATCTACCATAATTATGGTATCTGCAGCCATAAATGAACTTTTAAATTCCTCAAACAACTTTTTTGTTCGAGAATATGTATGCGGTTGGAAAATACAAACTATTTCTTTTTTTAGAAAGCGTTTTCGAAATGCTTCAAGCGTCTTTTTTATTTCTGTTGGGTGATGGGCATAATCATCAAACAAAAACGCACCGGATGGCAAATTACCAATAAATTCAGACCTTCTTTTGCTGCCGGTATATGCCCGAAGGCCTTTTTTAATTACATCAACAGAAACGCCACACTCCAAACTTGCTGCAATAACTGCCGCGGCGTTTAATACATTATGTTCCCCTGCAATAGGCAGCATAAATTCTCCTAAACCACTGCCGTTTCTAGAAAGCCAAAAATACATACCATCTGTTGTGTGATGAACTTTTGTGACAACTAGATCACATTCATCTGTAAATCCATAGATAATTTTCTGCCCAAAGTGTTTATTAAGTAATTTTTGTATTTGAGTGTCCCCACCGTATGCAATAAGCATGCCGTTTTGGGGCAACTGGTTTGCAAACTGCAAAAATGCCGCTCGTACATCATCTACTGTTGGATATAAATCGGGGTGATCTAATTCGATATTGGTAAAGATGAGAATTTCTGGATGTTGTAATAAAAATTTAGGTGTTTTATCATAGGTTGGCTCGTTTGCGTATTCATCTGCTTCTGCAATAAAATATGTTCCCTTCCCAAAATGACCACTACTACCAAGAGACGGCACATTGCCTGTTCCAATAATAAAAGATGGATCCATCCTAGCAGTTTTTAAAACCGTTGCTAGCATAGCTGTGGTTGTGGTTTTACCGTGCGAACCGGTTACCGAAATGCCAATACTCTTTCTGCCAAAAATTTCGCCATTCATAAATTTTCCAACAGCTTCACCCTGTGTCCATACAGGAATACCGAGTTTTTTCGCAGCCATAACCTCCGGATTATCAAACCCTCCATGCGCGCCAGTTGTAATAACTAAATCACAGTTTTTAATATGCTCTTTTGAAAATCCAACAAGTGGAGTAATACCTGCCTTTTTTAGAGGTTCGTCAGTAATAAATTCATCGGCAATATCACATCCTGTTACAATAAATCCCGCTTCTTTAGCAATAATTGCAAGTGGCGCCATCCCAACACCTTTAATTCCAACAAAATGAATTGATCTTATATTTTTCATAGTTTACCCTGAGCCTGTCGAAGGGCTTTATTTACTGCCTCGTGCTCGCTCCAAGGCTCCTCTCCTTTACCATAATTCATTGACTGCTCATGGCTTTTTCCTGTTAACAAAACAAAATCTCCCTTTTTTGCCATTTTTATTGCCGCTGTAATTGCCTCCTGCCTATCTATAATCTTATTTATTACTACTTTATTAGATATTCCTGACTGTATTTTATCCATAATTTTCTCTACTGATTCCGACCTCGGATCTTCCTCTGTTAAAACAATCACATCAGCGTATTGCGAGCTGATTTTACCCATCTCCGGTCGCTTCGTTTCATCACGCAGCCCTGCTGCACCAAATACATGAATCAGTCTCCCTTTTGTTTGTTTTTTTACCTCGGTAAGCAGTTTTGCAAACGCATTTGGGGTATGGGCAAAATCAATCATTACCGTAAAATTATTCTCATGCACAATCTCTGCTCTTCCCACAGGAAGCCGAAACGTCTCAATGCCTTTTCGTATAAAGTTATCCGAAATACCAAGCGTCTGACATACTGCCACCGCAGCCAGCATATTATATTTATTAAATTCACCAAATAGTTTTGTTTTGAAGGGAAAATTTTGAGGATTTATATCTGCATTTTTATCCATCCCATAAGTTTTGACTTTCAATTGTATGAAATCGTATGATTTGTCATCTTTATTTACTACTGCCACCTTCGACCGTTCTAGTAATTTTATTTTTGTTTTTACATAATTTTCATAAGTTTTATGATAATCCAAATGTTCGTTAGTTACATTAGTCAAAACTCCAACCCTGAAATCTATTCCCCACACACGATACTGATCAAGCGAGTGTGATGTAACCTCTAAAACAAGATAACCGGTTGCTTTTTTTAGAAATTTTTGAATATGCCAAGGAGATGGGGTGGTCACATGGAATCCTACATCATATTTCTTACCATTGATTACCGCTCCAACGGTCGAAATCATCGACACGTCTTTTCCAGCAGTTTTAAGTATGTGGTAAATAAGACTAGTGGTAGTTGTCTTTCCATCTGTACCGGTAACACCAATCACAGTCAGTTTTTTAGAAGGAAAGAAGTACCACACATTAGCTAAAAAAGCATTGCACAAATGATATATATTTTTTATTTTTTGAAACATAATATATTTTAATTATACAAGAAGCGCCGGGCAGAAGATGAGTAAACTCACCAATTGCCCGGCGGCACCCTTGACTAATTCCGCTTTCTAAACATAGACCAATATATAGCCAAAAAACTGAATAACAAAAATAGCCAAGACAAATCCAGTTCCTTTTGTAGGATCCTCGCAACAACTGCAGCAATAAAAGCTGCAATTGTAAGAAAGGTAAGAAGTGCAATCAGCGCCTTCTCCAACATCAGATCCTCCTGTTGCTAGTTTCTCTCTGGCGACAGGGAGCGGGCGGTTCTATCCTGCCGCAACGAGTTTACTCTGTGGCGACGACGATAGACAGGACAAGATCTATCCTGCCCTCAAAACCTAGACGACGCAAAACGTTAATGGGCACATCCACCCCGCTGATCAGATCATCGACCCGCTTAGGGGTGTAGTGACGACCATTGATGACAACCTCCTTGACTTTGGCCTTAGCTATATCCAAGGAGTGAAACCACACCTGAGCCATCATCAAGTCGACGTGTACACTAACCACCCCCGAATCTCCCAAATCGATCAGAGGGTGTCTGCCATAGAGTGTGTCCTGCACTCTTGCAATAGTGATATTGACGGTTACCTCCCTGCTGGGCATGCCTTTACCCCCTTCCGCCCACAGGGGAAATGAGAATCAATTTCTCATCTCTCACGCGAGCGGAAAAACCTCCAAAAATAAGCGGAATTGTCAAAGAACAAACCCTGCAAAAACTACCCTTATACAGCAATTGCATAAGGTATTTTCTACAGGCTGCTATTATACCCAAAACAAACCAAATATTCAAACTATTACAGGCTATTTTTACCGACTATTTTTACCGATCCGGGATCGGAATTGTAGCTGCGATATGGTACATTTACTCTGTCGGGGGGATATTGTAGTAGGTTAAAAGGTCTTTTGCGATATTAAAAAATACTGGTGCTGCGGTTTCGGATCCATAAATCGAAGTTGTTGGCCGGTCAATAATAACAAGCATGGCAAATTTGGGGTCGTCTGCCGGAGCAAATCCAATAAACGAAGCAATTGTTTTATTTGGATCATAGTGTCCTGCAATTGGAATTTGGGCTGTACCTGTTTTTCCAGCAATTCTATACCCTTTTGGTTTTGCCCACTTTGCTTCCCCGTTACTTACTGCATTTACTAAAATTTCGGTCATTACTTTGGCAGTTGAACCAGATATAGGTTTTTCCACAACTTTTGGCATTATAGAAATTATTTTTCCATCCGGTGTTTCTATTTTTTGCACTACATGAGGCTCCATTCTCTTTCCGTCGTTTGCAATAGCTGCAAAACCAGATAAAAGCTCGATCGGTGTTATCGAAATACCCTGGCCAAAAGTAAGTGTGGCAGCATCAAGCGGGTAAAGCTGGTCTGCCATACGAAGGTCCTGGGCCACTTCTCCCTGTAAATCTATACCTGTTGTTTGTCCAATACCAAACTTATGCAAATACGAAAGCAGCCGTGGGGTACCAAGCATACTTCCCACATAGACCATGCCGGTATTATCCGAATGTTTTATAACATCAACCATTGTTGCATCTTTATAGTATTTATTATTCCACGTCCGTATTTCATACCCACCAATTGAAAGCGGCCCATCACAAACAGGGCACTTTGTTTCCGGCTTGACTACTTTACTATCAATTCCTGCAGCCATAACCAAGGCTTTAAATGTTGACCCAGGCTCAAACAAATTAGATACAAAGGGATTTTTATATAAATCAGACGAATATTCCCAATATGTCCTTTGGTCATAAGCAGGAACCGAGGCCATGGCTAAAACATTTCCGGTTTTAGGATCTAAAATCCCAACCATGCCACCCTCTGCCCCGTATTTTTCTACGCCGTCACGTAAATAATTTTCCGCCAAGTATTGGATCACCCGATCGACACTTAATACTAGTGTTCGTCCGTTAACTACTCCGGTACTATCATTCATTTTGGAGAGAATTGGCCGACCCAACGCGTCCCTAATAGATACTGCCACACCAGATTTTCCCCGAAGCTGCCTATCGTAATAACCTTCTAATCCATAAGACCCTTTGTTTTCTCCCCTGTCATCTTTACCCACAAATCCCAACATCTGCGCGGCAATAGAGGCCTCTGGATAAAATCGTACTGTCTGCTCTTCAAACCCAATCCCCTGTATGTCCATTTTCTCTAATTGTTCTTTAGTTTTTGTATCAACATTTGCTAGTATTGGCACCCATACCCGGTCGAGCTGTAATGATGCACTTACTGATGCAATATCTACATCCAACACAGAAGAAAGCAACCTAGAAGTTTTTTCTTTTTCTTTTACATCTTTAGGGTTGGCATATACCTGATACGATATTCTATTTGCAGCAAGTGAAAAACCGTCCGATGTTTTTATCTCTCCTCTTTTGGGTTCTAATTTAATAAACGAATCATACTGCGACTGCCCCAAAAGGGTTAGAGCTTCTGCTTGCACAACCTGCCAATAAAAAAGCCGCGCAATTACAATAACAAAACATACAATAATAAAAAGAAACGAAAATCGAAGTCTTGCCGTCATGGCTTTGCAGCAATTGGCACCGAACCACTAACAACAATTTCAGATATTCCCTGCGAAAATCCAAGTGAGGCAGCATAGGACGCAATTTTTGTGAGCGATGTCTCGATTAGAATCGTTTCGCGAAGCAATGCATTCTGGCGCTGGTACTCGGCGACTTCGCTTTCAAGTTGTGCAAGCGCAATACCCGTTGTTGAAAGGTTATTTGAAAGAATAACCTGAATCATAGAAAGCACAAGAAGAGCCCCAATAATTGTTGTAAGAATAAGTCGTTTTTTTCTCATATATTTTTTCAAACACCCGAAGCTTGGCACTCCTGCTACGATTATTCTGTGCAACTTCCTCCTCCGTTGGCACTACTGGCTTTTCCGTTAGGATTATCCCTTTTTTTTCTTTCGCAAATAACGCAAACGCGTGCTTTACAATCTTATCTTCTAAAGAATGAAAGGACATAACAACAATCCTCCCTTTTCCATCCAGTAATTCAAGCGCCTGCGGCAATGCGTTTTCGATGCTATGCAATTCATCGTTTACCGCAATCCGCAGGGCTTGAAACACTCGTGTCGCCGGATGAATATTTGTAAAATTTCCTCTTACCTTCTCTTTTAAAATACGCGCCAACTGATCAGTTGTTGTAATTTTTTCGACTTTTCGAGCAGCAACAATACATTCAGAAAAAGACCATGCATTACGCTCCTCACCATATGCACAAAGTAACTCGTACAATTCTTTTTTCGTCAAACCGTTTACCAAATCTGCTGCTGTAACTGACAAATCTTTGTTCATCCGCATATCAAGGGGGCCAGAATTCTGAAAGCTAAACCCCCTCTCTTGCGTATCTAATTGATAACTCGAAACTCCCAAGTCAAACAAAACCCCATCTACTCTTTCAAACCCATGGGCGCGCGCAATCTCTCCAATATGTTTAAAATTCCCCCTTGCTAAAATTACATCTTGTCCAATTCTGAATTCTGAATTCTGAATTCTGAATTTTACATAATCTATCGCCTCTTCATCAACGTCTATCCCTAAAACACGCCCACCTTTTTTTAAAATCTCAAACGTGTGTCCTCCACCCCCCAGTGTTGCATCAATATATTTCTTTCCCTCTTGTACATCTAAAAAAGTAGCTACTTCTGTTTGTAAAACCGATGTATGAAATTCATCCATTACCCCTCTATTTTCCTTTCGTGCTCAAGTAACCGCTTTGCCATGGTATCTATATTTTTTTCAAGGTTCATTTGATATGCTATCCAACGTTTTTTATCCCAAATCTCAACGTACCGCGACAACCCTATAAATATAACTTCCTGCGCAATCTTTCCAAATTGTCGTAAGTAGCTAGGTATGATAAACCGACTTTTACTATCGAGTTCCACAAAACTCGCTCCTCCAAGTAAGAATCTCTGTGTTTCCCTTGCTTCTGCTTGAATAAATGGTTTTCCCTCTGTTCCTTCAAGAAGGGATTTCCATCCGCTCTCCGAGACGACAATAAGTGCCTGCTCGTATCCAAACGTAACAATGAGCTTATCGCCAAGGGTTTCTCGCAGCTTCTTAGGAAATGCTGTTCTTCCTTTTTCGTCAATTTTCCCTTCATATTGTCCAAGTAACATATTCCTGTCTTTTTCGTCCCACCATTTCCCACTTAATCCCATTTTGAGCAATTTTCACAACTATGTCAAGGGGTGAAAATTGTTTCACCCCGCAGATCCTCCGAAGTATCAACGAAGGGAGGGTCAAGTGGCAAAACAAGATCAGGGATAATAAAGAACTAAAAATAAAGGAAGATACTAAAGATCGAGGAAAGTTTCTGTAGAATATGTTTTACCGTCATCTTTTACTATCTTTAACAAAAGCTTTACTGAAGTTACTCCTTCATCATATTTGCATTTCCCAGAAGAACAGGTTCCAAGATCAATATAGTTTGTCGAAACTGATTTTTCAGACGGTTTTACCTCGACATGACCAATAGCACCCCTTGGAATATCGCCCTTAGCAAGATAAGATACTTCATAATCAATAGATTGAATACCTGCAAGGTTGGCAATAGCAAATTTTACAGCTCTACTATCACTTCTGGCGGTAAATGTAAGACCAAGATCCACTGGAGCAATAGTTGCAATAACTACCTGCTCTTCTTCCGCTTGTGCTATTTGTTCAACTGGCGCGGATGGTTGCTTTTTGCCGAAAACAAAATATCCTACTATTACTAGAACAATCCCACAAACTACTCCTCCAATAATAAAAATCTTTTTTTGTTCCATATGGATATATATTAGCAGAATTATTTCAACTTATCTATAATAAATGCCACTACTTCTTCTGCTTTAACACGCTCTTGCTTGGTCGTGTCTCGATGGCGAATGGTAACGGTATTATCTTCAAGAGTCTGAAAATCAACAGTAACACAAAAAGGGGTACCAATTTCGTCCTGGTATAAATAACGTTTACCAATATTACCCCTGCCATCATATATTACTGCTCCATCACAGGCAATTTTTAAAGTTTTATATATTCCTGTTGCTTTTGAAATTAATTCCTCTTTATTTCCAAGCAGCGGAAAAACAGCAACTTTTATTGGCGCAAGTTTCGGATGGAGTTTTAAGACCACCCGCTTCTCTTCTTCACAATAAGCATCTAAAAGAAACGCCAGCATTGCCCGCCCCAGACCAACCGACGGCTCAATAACATAAGGCACAAAATGCTCCCCTGTCTCTTGCTCGAAATATGTAATTTCTTTTCCTATAAATTTGGCGTGCTGTAATAGATCGTAGTCACCGCGATTAGCAATGCCTTCTAATTCGGCAAATCCTGGAGTTTTACTTACCGTAAACGGCCAGTTATACCAGACTTCTGTTGTACCTTTTGAATAATGCGCAATATCAACTTTAGGTAAATCAACAAGTTTTATATTTTCTTTTTTTATGCCCAAATCTAAATACCAACGCAGTCGATGCTCTTTCCAATAATCATGCCATTTTTTATCTGTTCCCGGTTTAACAAAAAATTCTAGCTCCATCATTTCAAATTCACGAACACGAAACAAAAAGTTACCAGTTGTTATTTCGTTTCGAAAACCCTTACCAATTTGCGCTATGCCAAATGGCACTTTTACCCTACTTGTTTCCAAAACATTCTTAAAGTTTATAAAAATACCCTGCGCTGTCTCGGGTCTAAGATATGTTTTATTTTTTTCATCATCAATCGGTCCCATAAACGTTTTAAACATTAAATTAAACTGTTTTACCTCTGTCCAGACATTCTTTTCTTTATGTGAAGCTTCATGGTCTTTAATAGTTTTTTCGTGATCGGATCGAAATCGATCATGGCACACCTTACATTCAACAAGCGGATCTGTAAAAGAAGCAACATGACCAGAAGCAACCCATGTATCTGGGTGATGAATTATTGATGAATCCAATCCCACCACATCCTCTCGAGACCAAACCATACTTTTCCACCATTCTTTTTTTATATTATTGGCAAAAGCCACACCCAATGGGCCTAAATCCCAAGTACCATTTAGCCCGCCATAAATTTCTGAACCCGGAAATATAAACCCCCGGCGCTTACACAAAGAGACCAATTTTTCCATGATATTTTCAACCATGCTTACATGATACCAGAAAAATCATAAACGAGAAAGCCTTTGCAGTCTTTACAAGGGGACCCCTTGTAAAATACAATTCCAAGATATATCATCCTAATATGGCCTCTAAAAACTCAGTCAAACAATATATTGAGAATGGATACTATCATTTATATAATCGTGGGGTGGAAAAAAGAAGTATTTTCCAAGATAAACAAGATTACGCAGTATTACTTGATTATCTTAAAACCTACCTTACAACCAAAGATATAGATCAATTAAATAAGAAATTAATAGACGAAAGCACAACACCAATAGAAAAATCTCGGATATTAAAGTTACTAAAAATGAACAATTTTGCTGATGAAATAAATCTTATTTCTTACTGTCTTATGCCCAACCATTTTCATTTTTTAGTAAAACAAAAATCTCTAAATGCGATAGATAGCTTCATTAACTCTTTATTCACGCGGTATGTGATGTATTTTAATAAAAAATATAAAAGAGTTGGCCCCTTATTCCAAGACGTATATAAGGCTGTACTTATCACATCTGAACCCCAGCTTCTTTATTTAACTAGCTACATCCACCGAAATCCAAAGAGCTTAGATTTACAAGGGGACCCCTTGAAAATTCAACCAAGTTCATATAGTGATTATCTAGGATTGAGAAAAACTGATTGGATCGACACTAAAGAAATCCTTTCTTTTTTCTCTAAAACAAATCCTGCATTATCTTACCAATCGTTTGTGGAGCAAACTTCGGATTTTAACCATATCAACGATTTACTTATCGAAGATGAATAGCTTTACAAGGGGACCCCTCGTTATGACTCGTTATGAATTATTTAAGAGTTGCATTAACAAGACCTTTTAAATATTGCTCCGCTGATTCTTGAGGAACATCTGGGTCAATTTTTGCAACAAGATGTTGCGAGATTTCTCTTGCAACCCACACTTGCCATTCTGCATAGGTTTTAACATGAATTAAATCTGGATTTTTTTCAGCTACATCTTCTATTAATACTGCTTTTCCTTCTTGATCAAATCCAAACCCCTGTTTATACATCCACCCATATTTATTTGAGAAATCACCAGCTTCCATCCGTTCTGGAGTTGTTAAATAAAAGGTATCTGCTACTTCTCCAGCTTTTACAATGGGCGTATGAGTCATATCATCTGCAAGATGAACAATCATTTCAGGGAGTTTGTCTTTCGTTTTTAATGTTGGGTTACCATCTTGAATTTCAACAAAACTAGCCATGCTATTGTGTCCTGTTTCCGCTCCTGCATTTATCATGTACTCTATGGTATCTGCTGCTATTCCCTGTTGTTCAAGTATCGGTCTTATGGTTTCGTATGCTTTCGCAGAATAAGCGTCTTCAATTAAACCCGCTTTCACAGCATTTCTACGCATAATTTCAAATCCTTTTGTTGCATCATGGACCAATCCTCGACGAGCAATTTTCACCGCTTCAGGATCATCAATCCCAAGGACACTTGTTGCTAAAACTTCTGCACAATGAGCAACTGCTACACAGTGTTCTCCTACATTGCCAAAATATTCAGTTTCATCATTGCCAGTATATGGATTTTTAAATCCTTCTATTTTTTCTCCAGGGTATACTCCCCCCAAACGAAGAACAGCCATTTCCATAGGAAACCTTTTAGCGTATTCTGGAGTAACTTTAGCGAAATCTACATGTAGAGTTGCTTCTTGTGACATATAAGTAAATAGATTATACCACAGATAAATAGTTTAGAGGAAATGGGTTAGAAGTTGTGTGGTTTTAAGCTTTCGTTCAAGAATATCCTCAATAGCAGCATGTGTATCTATAGTACGCGATAATGGAACTCTCGAAGAAAATCCAAGCTGTAAAAGCATGGTATTTTCAAAAATGTGCATAGTTTCTTTTACATTTTCCCCTTTTGTAATATCAAAAAGTGTTTGCAGCAATAAAGAAAATAACAATGGGTGTTCCTGATTTTCAGCACACAAACTGTCTACAAGTTCGCAAATATGAAATGCCGCGCCAATTAAAAACAAATCTTGTTTTATAAAAGCATAGTCTTCTATGGTTTCTGTTTCTGTAACAAAAGGTAATCCTTTTCCCATATATAGGGTTAATAATGAATGATTAAGAAGCTCTATGTGAGGAGACCGCTTGCTGGTAATTCGCCTTACGCCTTTTGCTATAACCCGCATTTTCCCATGAGTCTTGGTAAAAATTGTCAAAATCCTATCTGCCTCACCAGTATTTCGTCGCCGAATAATAACGCCTTCTACTTTACTATTTCTCATAAGGACAGCTCTTTATCGGTTAAAAGTGGCGCATCTAATACTTTTCTACCATTAAAGGTAACTGTATATTGATTGTCTTTTGTGCCAGGCTGTTTTTGTATAAGAAGAGGCAATGGAGATCCAGATTTCAACTTAAACGGTAATGTATAAGAAATAGTTAGGGTTGCCGATCCTTGTGGTCTTACTGTTAAGAATCCTTCAAATACAGTTTTATCTAATTCTTCATATGTTGTCATTTTTATTTCCGACCCCTTGCTGTCAATAAGCTTACTTCCTTTTGGCACATATAAGCGGAACCAATTACGTAAAACTCCGTTTAAGCACAAATTACCTCTTTCCAAATTACAATCAGAAGGCGGAAAAGGATTTTTATATGAAACGGTTATCTTTTTGGTAATAGTACCATCCGCATCTACTTTTATATCTTGGGCTACCGCCTCTTTAACAAAAAGATTAGCTTTTGCACCACCAAGATTTGCCTGGTTAAGATGGAAATAGTCACCATCAAACGCCTCTATTCTTCCGGCTACTCGTAACGCCTCTATTCCACCCTGGGCATCCTTATCAAAAAGATAAAACATTATGTGTTTTTCATTTGCTTGGGTGATCAAATTCTGTATTAGTGGCCCCCAGTATTTTTTGGGAGAAGATTTTAGTGATTTCTGCATAATATAATACATCAATGTGCCCAAAATATCTTTCCGTTGTGCCTGAACAGCAGCTAACGAAGTTACTCTTATATCTATACTTTTGGGCGTACTAATAAGACTTTCAAGCTTATAGATAACTTGAGGACAATTACATTTTGGTTCGTTCTTTGTGGTAAACTCTATACCCTGTGCCCATACTTCATCATCTAAAATTTTAATAACCGAAACTAACACATTAGAATCAATTGCGATAATACCATCCACTTTTACTTTTGCGTTAGATAGCTCATATAAACTATTAAATGTTTTCATTGATTCAATAAAATCAGGAGAAAGGTTTGTATCACGAATATTCAGTACCGATACACCAACAAGATATTTTAATAATGGAGCAGGTGCCTTTGGTTTTTTAGAATTCGCAATTGTATTATCCAAATTATAAATATCATCAGATTTATCAACTGTAATTTTTCCTTTATCTACACTAAAAATAGCATAGGCAGTCATAAAACCACCTGTTGGCCTCAATTCATTGGCATTTTGAAACACAATAAGATACTTCTTTTGTTCTGACTCTCCCAAAAGTGAAGGTAAAACTTTAATAAGTGGACGAGCCTCACTAACAAACGATATGCCGGTATCCGCAACTTCCTTCATTATTGTTAATTCTTTATTTACCTTTCCAAAACCAAGCATTGCAGGATAATGATTAGGGGATACGGCATCTATTTCTATCCTTGCCTGCTCGAAACTTTTTGCAACATCATCAATACGGGGGGTAATTTTCCCAATAGTTAAAATTGCTGTTTGAATTCGCTGCTCGGCAGATCCTTTTACAAAGCTGCCCCCCTGCCCCTGTAATCCCAAAATATCAGCATATGGCTTAATTGCCTCAATAATAATGTCTGCCCCATCAAGACTATGTGAACCAGCCTTCACCAAATGATCCGCATCGTTATAGTACCAACTGGCAATCGGGACAAACCGAAGGAACGAAAGAGCCTGAAGATCTGATCGGGTTTTACTTAGTGATTTTTTTGTTTTTTTTAGCTCTTCATCAGCAACAATAAGATTTTGCTTTTTTATAGCATCCCAGGCTTTTTGCGCTTGTATCTTTGTTTCTTGCGCAGAATTATACACCTTTTTTACTGGGCCAAACACAGCAACTCCTATTCCTAAAAATAATATAAGAACAGCACCAATGACAAAAAAGAAATATTTTTTGGGAAATTTCATAAAAGCAAAACGGCCACGCGGCGACTCTCTCCATTTTTTATTTGCAGTCCGAAGAGTAATTTTTGGTAAATCATCCATATCTTTTAATCATACCCGACAAAAAGAGAAGATGTCAAGCTAAAGCGCGCCCTTTCCAGTAACCATAGCCATAGGAGTTTTTAAGATAATCCAAAAATCATACAAAAGTGACCGCCTCCGTACATAGTCCGCGTCCATTTCAATCCTCTTATCAAAATTTATTTCGCTTCTGCCAGAAACTTGCCAATATCCGGTAATACCAGGTTTAACCGAAAGCACGACACGAACAGATTCTTTTGTTTCGGGATATTTTTTTTGCTGCTCTCGTAATTCATCCGGATAGTACGCACGAGGACCAACCAAACTCATTTCCCCTTTCAATACATTTATTAGCTGGGGGACTTCGTCAAACGAATGTTTTCGAATATATGTTCCAACACTCGTAATCCTGGGATCATCACGTAACTTATAACTCCCCTTTTTATATTGCTCAAAAAGTATTTGAAATTTAGGGTTCTTGCGAAGCATTTCATGGGCATTCTGCACCATAGAACGAAACTTATACATTTTAAACTGTTTCCCACTTCTACCAACTCTCTCTGGCGTATCCGCCAAAATTGGTCCGGGAGAATTAAGTTTTATTAATATGGCAACAACAAAAATAACAGGAGAGAAAAAAATAAGAAGAATCAAAGAAAAAATAATATCAAATGCTCGCTTAAAAAACTCATAACCCAAACTTTTTTTTACTTCTTTATGCTTAAAATCCATATTAGGCTAAATGCTCATGAGGAGTGCCTGTTAAATTCTCAACTAGTTTTTTTATTTTTGGCACCGATGTCTTTGGACAAACCAGTACCACATCACCAGTATTTACAACAAGCATATTATCTAAATCTATACCCACAACCAGACTATCAGCATAATTAAATACTAAACTGTCTTTACTATCCTCAAGCAAGACTTTACCTTTTGTAACATTTTCATCTGCATTTTCTGCTAATGCTTCCTTAAGAGACTCCCATGCTCCAACATCGCTCCATCCAAGATCAGCAGATACAACAATAGCCTTTTTTGCAGGCATTTTTACTAAAATAGCGTCATCAAAACTTATCTTATCAATAGTAGGATATATTTCTTGCATCACTGGCTCAAACATTTGGGTTTTGTATGCATCTGCAATTTCTTGCAATTTTTTATACATAGTTTTTGTATGTAACAAAAAAAGAGTAGATAAGAATTTCGGCGTTGTAACAAAATATCCCAAATTCCAGACATAATTTCCGCTTTCAAAAAAAGTATTAGCTTCAGAAAGCTTTGGCCGATAGAAAAGTTTTTCAAAACTATATACAGACACGTCTTTTTCTTTTCTTATCTGCTCACCAACTTCTATCCATCCCATGTTTTGATTTGCAAAACGGGCAGCTTGGGCAATAAAAACGAAATCAGCCTCTTTTTTTTGAATTGCAGCTTGTGCTGCAGCTAACGCATGCTGAAAAGCAGAAACATTTTTTACCGCATGATCGCTCCATAGTATAGCCATAGGTTCGTTAGGAAACTTTTTTACCAAGATACTAGTCACCAAACCAATTGCAGGACCAACATCGCGCATTTCCGGTTCGAAGATAAAATGATCTTGCGGAATTTCAGGCAGCTGATCTTTTACAATCTTTTCATAGCGTTTTCCAGTAGCTATATATATATCAATTGCAGGAAAAAGAGACATTACCCGCTCAACAGATTGCTGCAGAGCTGATTTATCACCAATAATTTTTTCAAACTGTTTTGGTGAATTCTTTCGAGATAATGGCCATAGTCTTGTTCCTACGCCGCCGGCAAAAATGACAACTTTCATATTTTTATATTTTTTCCTATCGATCCCATAAATGCCTTTTTAAATCGCTCAAATGAAAATTTTTCTCCATTCTGTATGCATAGGTTTTGCGAAAACGACATTGCAGTAAATGATTGCAATGCCTGCATACAAGCGTCAGTCGTCTGCGGGCTAAAAAATAAACCTGTCTTTCCTTCTCGAAGTATCTCTAATGCGCCTCCTCTACGAAAAGCTATTACAGGTTTCCCAAATGTTTGCGCTTCCGCTATAGCCAAACCAAAATCTTCATACCCCGAGAAAATGAGCGCGCGACACGCTTTATAATACCCTACAAGCTCATTATCAGTCAAGCTTCCTAAAAATTCTACTGTTGGCCCAGCCATTCGCTTAAGACCCTTTTCTTCTGACCCAATTCCAATAATTTTAAGTGGTAATCCTAACGTATTACACGCTTTAATTGCAATATCTATCCTCTTATACGGAACCAAACGGGACACAACAAGAAAATAATCTGAATTTTGAATTTTGGTCCGCCAGCTGGCGGATGAATTTTGAATTGTTATTGGTGGATATATTACTTCTGATTCGCGATGGTAGTATTTTTTAATTCTACTCTGTACTTCTTTAGAAATTGCAATATATGCATCCGGCCTCTGCGCTGCAACTTGATCCCAAGACTTTAAATACGAAATAATAGGTTTTGTAGCAAATCTTGAAATAGATGAAGAAAAATAATCGCTATAACCGCTCCATAGATACCGGGTTGGAGTTAAACAGTAACAGATATGTAATGTGGAGGGTTTTGTAAGCACTCCTTTTGCCGCCTCTGATGTTACAGAAATAACCACGTCATAATTATCAAACGAAAAGCCTTCAAACGCCAATGGCATAAAGAATGGGTAGTATTCGTGCCGAAAAGAAATAGACAAACTTTGCAAAAAAGAAGTTTTAATATCAAATAGACTAGCCCAAGAAGCGTGCTTTTTATCATATATCGAAGTAAAAAGGGGCGCATCGGGAAATATTTTATGAAGCGCTAAAAGCACTCGCTCTGCCCCGCCCCATTTGTTTACGCGATCATATACTAACGCTACTTTCATACACAGACAGAGTTTCTTTTGCCATTCTCTCCCATGAAAACATTTTTACCCTATCTAAGCCTTTCTGAATCTTATCATTTAAATGAATATTCTCCATTTTTTTTACTATGTCTCCAGCATCTAAAGGGTTAAAATAAATTGCTGCATCTCCTGCTATTTCGCGATAAACTGAAATATCTGATGCTAAAACCAAACACTTATTTACCATTGCCTCTAAAACAGGCAAGCCAAAGCCTTCCATAAGAGACGGCATAATTATTGCTTTGGCATTTTTATATAAAAATGCAAGTTCTTCGTCAGTCGCATATCCGTAAAAAACTATTTTCTTATCAAGCCCCATTTTTTCTATTTTTTCTTTTAATCTTTTGTAAAAAAAATCTTCCTTTCCTACAAAAACTAAATTAGTGTCATTTTGATCAGATATAGAAAATGCTTCAATCAATCTTTCAAGATTTTTATGCGGATATGCATTCCCCACATAAAGAAAATAGCTTTTAGTTTTTGTTGTAATTTTGAGTTTTGATCCGCCAGCTGGCGGATGAATTTTGAGTTTAAGGAAGCTTCGATTCCTTCGTACGTCACTACAATTTTTTCTGAAGAAACTCCCAGATGATCAACAATCTCCTGCTTTGTCGCATTAGAAACTGTGAGAATCTTTCTAGATTTTTTTGCAGTCATAAATATTACAAATCTATATCCAAATAGCTTCACCCAATAAAATGGAAATGGCAACGTAGAAGCCTGGCCTGTTGGAAAATGATGCAGAATCAAATCGTGAATTGTAACAACGAATGGTCTATTATAGAAAATAGGAACTGAAAAATAAGGAAAATGAACAAGATCAAGATTTTCCTCATCAAGAATTTGAGGAAATTTTAGTTGTTCTTCAATAGTATGCCAATGAATATCCGCCTTTGCGAGGCTAAATTTGTCATTCTGAACTTGTTTCAGAATCTCTTCCTTATCTTTGTCCAAAACAAAAAGTACATACTCATTCTCCTTGTCAATTTCTTGCAGTTGCAATACTAAATTTCTTGTGTATCTTCCTACACCACTTTCATTCCACAACCTTGCATCGATTCCAATACGCATAATTCCTCCTATTTTACCCCTGATTACCGAGCCTTCAATGAAATACCAAACAGCACAAGAGAAGTCAATAATTTTGGGTACTTTTTTTGGTAATGTTTTTTATAAAAAATTTTCATCGCTTCAAATCGAGCTTTAGTTGCAAGTATTTTTGTTTGTTTATCAGCCGTTGTAATATTTTTTGATATATCTTTAATACCACCTGAAACTCCCTTATAATGTAATATCGAACAGGTCGGAACAAAATAAATTTTCCACCCTTTTTGTTTTAATCGATAACAAAAATCTAGGTCATCTCCATACCAGAAAAAATCTTCATCCCACCAACCTATCTCTTCTCCGGCAACTCTCCTAACCATCATAAATGCTCCTGCACAGGCATCAATTTCGTGAATCATCGATTGGTCCATATACCCAAGGGAGTACCCAGAAAACACCTGTGATTTAGGAAAAATCTTTGCAAGCCCAGAAAAATGGCAAAAGGAATTCCAGGGTGTAGGAAATCCGCGATGAGATGCATCATCTAATTTCTCATTTGGCAAAACCACTTTACATGTTGCCGCGCCAGCACTCGGATGCGCGTCCATAAATTCTACCATGGTTTCAACCGTTCCTTTAAAAACTACAGTATCGGAATTAAGAAATAATATATATCTGCCCTTTGCTTTTTTTATACCTATATTATTTGCTTTTGAAAAACCAAGATTATCTTTATTTGCTATAACAACCGCTTGAGTAAAATCCTTTTTTACCATATCAACTGACTCGTCCACTGATCCATTATCAACAACAATAATCTCAATACCGTATTTTTGAGGTAAATTTTTATAAACAGCCTCCAGACATTCTCGCAAAATATCTTTAGTATTAAATGAAACAATAATAACTGATAAATCAATCATGCTTACCTCCAACTGCCAAACCATAAACTGACTCTAATTTTTTGACTATTTTTTTCCAATCATATTTTTCCTCAATTAGGACCCTGGCATTTTTGGCAATCATTTGATATTTTTCACTATTCTCCAACAATGATACAACTTCATCCGCAATATTTTCCGCTGTACCAGCTATAACAACCTCTTTATTATTAGCATCTATACCTTCCATTCCAAGAGGCGTAGTTACAACAGGAACGCCGCTTGCCATCGCTTCTAGGATTTTATAACTTGTTCCACCTCCAACTCGAATAGGAGCAAGTAAAATATCTGCAGCTTCAAAAATTTTTTCTGTTTCTATTGGCGCATTCTCATCAAAAATTATATTCTCATCATTAGTTAATTTTCTAATCGAATCCGGAATTTTTCTTCCCACAATCCACAGTTTTACTTTTGGCTTGCCCGCCGAAGTTCGCCAAAGGCGAACGAAGGAGGGCAATATCTCTTTTAGAATCCATTCCACCGCATCTCT
Source organism: uncultured Gammaproteobacteria bacterium (assembly GCA_964544105.1). GTDB lineage: Bacteria > Patescibacteriota > Microgenomatia > Levybacterales > UBA12049. The sequence continues at coordinate 24,959 of CAZIZQ010000010.1, forward strand.
ATTTTGAATCCACTTAAAATCCCCAATGAATAAAATTATCTTCTCTCGTTTCTCAGTTTTGAACTTTGAACTTTGAACTTTGAACTTTTGTGTGTCTACTCCGTTTGGAACAACCTCAACATCATCTCTATTCATTAATTGTTTCTCTTTCTCCGATACCGCAACAAGTTTCGTTGCTTTTCTCCAAAAATATTCTTCCCAAAACTTAAGTTTTATAATATCCAATGACAAAATAGGTTTTAGAAAAAATGACGATTTACTGACATAACGGCTATAAACTAAATATTCAATATTATGCTCTATTAAAACAATGGGGGTAGTTGTTTTTGGAAGGTTTTGCATGACATAAAAAGTCTCAACATGTATAACATCAAACGTTTCTGTTTCCAGTAAAGCCGTTATTTCTTCCTGCATGCTTGGCAGCCTGTGTCCGGATAGCAAAAAAGGGTACCAAGAAAAACCTGTATATAAAATTGTCTGCAGCGACCACTGTTTTTTTCTGCCAAAAACAATAACTTTTTTGCAATATTTTTCCAAATACTTTATATCATCTTTTCCCTGATTATTCCTTATTTCACAAACAAGAGTTAATTCATTATTTACTGCCAATTCTTTTATAATATTAAATAGTCGGACATGGCCACCTGAAAAAAGAGGATATGGAAGAAATGAAGAAACAATAAGAATTTTCATTTTTCACCTTTGTCTTTTTTTCTTTCTAATTCCATACTGGTTTTACCTTTCTCTGTTGGCTTTGTAAGATCAAAAATTGCATAATTTTTTTCAATTACTAAAGGAGCAAACAACTCTTTAAGATTTAATTCGTCATATGATGGATTAACAAAAGCCATATATGCTGCCCCATTATCGATAAGCTCATAAAATGGCCTATCTACGACTGGCCATCCATTTCTTTTTGTGTAATAAAGAAGAGTCGTATTTCCACCCATTGGGGCAATCACTTTGACATCTTTTGGCGCAATTCTGTCAATAATTTTTCCAACATCTATAATTTCATACTGCCATAGCAAAGTATAAAAATCTCTAACTCTGTACCAGCTTAAAGCCAGCATAAGCGCAATACACACAAAAACAGTTGGAATAACAACTATTTTATTAAATACCTCTCTTGATCCGGTCAAAACTATATCAACACCTTTTCCAAAAAATATTGCAATTGTTGGAAAAATAAGCAGCTGATAATACTCATGCTGAGTATTTCCTGTCGCGATAACATTTATATATACAAGCGATGAGACAAGGAGTGATAAAAAAAATAATCCCTCTTTTTTTATTTTTCCTATAATCCCCAGTATAAAAAATGGAAGACCAAAATATCCTAATATTAAATAGGCAATTCTGTCTGCAAAAATCCATCTTAAAAAGGCCCCTTTAAACCTGACTCCATTTCCATTAAATAACCAATTACTTTGCGGGATGCCTTCAGGGTATTGAGACATCCAAATTCTCCACGCTATAAACGGCACCGTAGTAATTATGAGGAAAATCCAAAACTCCTTCCTCTTTAAGAAAGCAAATCCCTGCTTCCAAAAAAATAAATAGACAAAACTGATAAAAAAGAAAAGTACAAATGGCTTAAGAAGAATCGCCGAAGCGGTAAATAATATGCCAAGCAGAAAATAAAACCATGATGTGGTATTTTTTTCTAATGCCTTGTCTAAAAAATAAAATCCGCCAATCATACTGGCAATCATCATCTGATCAGGCAGTATTGCCCTGCTAAAAAAGACGTTATAGGGGGCGAATGCGTAAAAAAATGCCGACCAGAAAGCAGCATTAACAGAAATATATTTACGAACTAAAAGATAAAGAAATACAATCGCTCCAAGAGAAGATCCAATACTTACAATCCTTCCCCACTCCTCTATTGTAAAAATTGAGAAAAGAGCAAATAACCCAGCTTGAAGTATATTATAAATTGGAAACTCAACAAACCGATATCCATTTGGATTATCTAAAAGAGAAACTCCTTTTGAGTAATCATGAAATTTTGGATGTAAAATATCAAAACCATATTTTACGAAGTTTACAGAAACAGAAGCTGTATCAACCTGCCGCCATGAATGAAAATCAAGAACAGGATAGGTAAAATGATACAACCTAACAACAAATGCTCCCAAAAGTATAATTGCCAATAAAAAAATGTCTCTTTTTTTCATCGTTGTAATTTTTTCCTTTCGGTAATACTTCCATCATCATTAAATTCAAATACTTTTTTTCTTGGAGAATCACCAGCCATCAAGAGTCCTTCATCAACCGAGCCCAAAGAATAAACGTGAATGTTTGGATTCCTTACAACAAGCCATAACACATCAGGCAAACCAACAGGGAATAACCAAGCATCTCCTTGACGAATTGGTACATTAACAAAATAAAAATCCATCTGCTCTTTTGCCCATTCAGACTCATACATTGCATCAATCGCAACTAAAAAACGCTCTGCCTTCTTACCGGCCTCGTCCCAGTCTCTATGAATTTTTTGCAGCTGAACAATATGGATAAAACAAAATATACTAACTATTAGTATAAATGTTGATAATGCAATATTTCGACCCATACTTAACAACCAAAAATATAGTTTTTTCAGTAAAAATACAAACAGCATCACAAATCCAATACTCGCTAAATAGCTATATCTGGAAGTAATATTTCCCAACCCCAAAAATGGCAATAACGCAATGACAAAAAATAACACACAAAAAATAATAATTTTTTGTTCTTCTCTTTCAAACTTTTGCATCAAAAAATTCCATATAAAAAATAGTAAGTATCCGGCAACAAAAGCACCAACAATGCTAAACATTAGCGAATCTCTTAAAAACCCCCTCGCTGATTCATAAAACGATAATGTTGCAGGACCAAAAATATCAAGCATAAAATACCCAATACTATTACCGACAACATTAAAAGGCAATTTTACAAGATTGTAACTATAATCACCGCTAAACCAATGACTCTGGGCAAAAATCCGCAGTAATAAATATGGAAAAAGTGGGGCAAAAAACCATGCATACTGCGGTTTTATAATCTTTTTTATTGTCATTTCCTCATTAAAGATAAATGAATATAAAAGAATAATAAGCGGAGCAATAACTCCCAGTTCATGAAAAAGAAGACTTAATGTAATTGATAAAAAACACAAAATTAAATATCGCTTACTCTTTTTTTCCTCCCATGCAATATAAAAGAGCAAACTTAAAAGGATAAAAAAAGCGTTAAAAAGGAAACCGGTTGAGGAAATCCAAACAA
>CAZIZQ010000011.1:0-2559 GCA_964544105.1 uncultured Gammaproteobacteria bacterium
TTGCCGATTCGGCAATTATTATCAAAATTTTAGGGGAAACAAAACCCATCAAACAGTGGGATGTAACAGGAGAGTTACGTAAAAGGCTTAAGATTGCTTTTGACAAAGAAAATATAGAGATTCCTTTTCCACAGAGAGTTGTTCATCAGGCAAATATGCTATAATTCCTCCCAAATGGCTATTCAAGAAGATCCAAGACTAATTAGAATTGAAAGCGCGCGACCAAATAATTTTAGTAAGTTACCTCCTCCCTCTCCCCGCTGGGATTTTTTGACCGCAGAGCGCCCTAGCACAACGGAATATTTAGGCCATGTTCATGATCTTGCTCGTGATATCATAACTTCTCCAGGTTATCGTGATTCTGTAACAAATACTATTTCAAATACAGCCTGGAGGCGTTTTGTTGATGGAGGTGGCCTAGCATCATCATTTGGCGACCGAGATCCATCTACCAGACAACAGGAAATAATGGCAATTGGTCGGATGCTATCGTATTACGATATCTCTTTAGGTTTAACCTATGGCATTACCACTGCTCTTGCCATCATGCCGATACAAAGATTTGGTAGTGAAGCTCAACAGGAAAAGTATTTGGGCATGATTCGGGATGGAAAACGAATAGGACTAGCGATAACAGAAGCAGAAAGATCTGGATCAAGCGCCACCAGAATGGACTCTAATTATAGAAAAAATCTCGATGGAACTATTGATCTTTCTTGGAGAAAAAAATGGCAAGGACTTACAGGCAGAATAGAAGATATGCCAGCGCTTATTATTACAGCAAAAAACACTGATTCGCCAGAAGATAAACCAACAATAGGTTTTTTTATTGTCGATCAAGAAGATTTAAATTCAGAAGTTATAGAAATGAATGTACTGCATGGAATTTCTTATGGCATTAATACTGGCGATGCAACAGTTAATGCAGAAGATCATCTTATGAGAGAACTAACATTTATGAGATTACTTACATTTCGAGATTTATTTACACAAAGTCGATTTCTTTTTGTTGGGATGACCTTGGGTCATCAGGAAATGTCAGATTACCATGCGCAAAGACACTCTGGGATACAAATAGGAAATACTCGTCAAGCGGATATGGAAATTCCACAGCTACATCTCCACAATATACGAGCAAGGAGTGTTATTTTAGATGCTATTTTCCGCCGAACAGCATCATACAGGCGAAATGGAGATTCTTTACTTAACACAAATACCATACAGTTTGATACCGAAGCGGCAATTATTAAAGTGCTCTCATCTGAATATGCGCATGCTTCGGCAAAAGATAGAGTAAAACTTGGAGGTGCAACTTCTTTTATTAAAAATGGCGCTCAACAAGATGCAGATAATATCGAACCATTTCGAACATTCGAAGGCGTAGAAGACATGCTCTATACAGGTATTGGGGGAGATTTTGTTTTTAGATCAAGGGTGGACAATAGAGGATTTTTTGATAGAGAGCAAGCGGATCGACATTTGGAAAAACGAACTCGAAGGATGCTAAAAATAACTGAAGGTGTAAAAACAATAACAGAACTGCAAAAATTTTATATGGGAAAAATTATGGCCAGAAAATTTGCGCTTGGGTGTCTTGATGAAGAAATCTACGAACCAGAGGACAATGTGTTAGCAAAAAATCTCCTTAACGATGAAATACAAGAATTAACCAGAAAATTTTTGCAGGCCACAAGATTAACTAACAAAGTTCCGATTCTTGAGCTAGGGTAAAAAATTCTTGGGTAAACTCGGGGAGGTCTTTTCTTTTTATATAATTTTTCCAATCTTTTTCCTGTGTTTTATGGCACTGAAAGGCTTTTAGTTTTATTTCTGTTGTTTCTGTAATATCGACAACCGTTGTTATTTCATCTTCATGTGTACCCTCTATTTTTCCAAAAGACGTATACAATGTACCAAGCTGCTCTAGCTTGGCAAGCAGGCTTTTAGGGATATCCGAATAATACAATCTAATATGTTTTTTACTTTTCGCGGCGTATTCCCCAAACGCGTGTGTTGTTGCCTTGTTAATTTGCATGTGGTCGGGGTGGCGAGACCCGCCTTCTTTGTTAAACGTAATAACAATATCAGGTTGTTCGTCAGCAATAATTTTTCCTATTTTTTTGCTTAATTCGTGAATCGAGATTTTATCTAGCATTGCATCAATGTAATCAAGAAAAAAAATCTGTGATATCCTCAAGATTTTGGCAGCGCATCGAAGTTCTTGCTCCCGCACTTGTCCCAATTTTTCTTGCGTGCAAAGCGGAGGATTACCAACACTTCCGGCTTCTCCTCGGGTTGCGGTAATCAGTTTTACTACATGACCACTGCCAGTAAGTTTTGCAATAGTGCCACCGGCGAAAAACGTTTCGTCATCGGGATGTGCTACCACACAAAGAATCTTCATAATGCTATAATTATATCATGCAGATATACAATTCCTTAACTCGAAAAAAAGAAGCTTTTATTCCTCTCAAAGACAAAAAAGTCTCCATGTATGTATGTGGTATTACCCCATATGATACCACCCATCTTGGCCACGCTTTTACCTATGTTTTTTTT
>CAZIZQ010000011.1:2569-27676 GCA_964544105.1 uncultured Gammaproteobacteria bacterium
CTACACACAAAATGTAACAGATATTGATGACGACATTTTAAAACGAGCAAAAGAAGAAAACAAAGACTGGAAAGAGCTAGGTAGTTTTTGGACTCGGCGTTTTCTTGCCGATATGAAATCATTGAATGTTTTACAGCCAACACACCATGTTAAAGCAACAGACTCAATCTCTACAATGATACGTATCATTAGAGTGCTAATAGATAAAGATTTTGCTTACCAAGCAAATGGCAATGTTTATTTTGCGGTTCAAAAAGACAAGGAATATGGGAAATTGTCAGGATTTTCAGAAAGAGAGATGAAAGTTCTTTTGAAAGAGCGTGGTGGCGACCCAAATGATCCTCTCAAAAGAAATCCTCTTGACTTTCTTCTTTGGCAGAAATCAAAGAGCGATGAGCCTAATTGGGAAAGTCCTTGGGGCAAAGGCCGCCCTGGCTGGCATATAGAATGTAGCGCAATGAATCTTGAATACTCAGGAAAACAAATTGACATTCATGGAGGCGGACACGACCTTATCTACCCGCACCACGAAAGCGAAATTGCGCAATCAGAATCATTTACTGGTAAGGTTCCATTTACGAAATACTGGATACATACTGCAATGCTTAAATACCAAGGAGAAAAAATGTCCAAATCAAAAGGCAATCTTGTGATGGTGTCTGATTTGCTAAAAAATTACTCTCCAAATGCCATTCGTTACCTTTTGCTTTCTCATTACTACAGAGAAGATTGGGAGTTTACTAAGTCACAGCTCGATATGGCAGAGAAAACAATAGGGATCATCATTAACGATTCTGATTCTTCATCTATTATTGCAGACTTGGATGACGATTTTAATATCCCCTTGGCATTACTTCAGAAAAAATTATCCAAAGAGGATTTAGTGATGTTAGGTTTTGTTGTATAATAGGAGTCCATGAAAATTCTGCCTATTCTTTTCTTTTTGTTTTTTGTCTTTATTTTTCCACGTAGTGTATATGCCGTGGAAAATCCCCTAACTACAGCAAACAATAAAGTCGGCATTCATATTCTTTTTCCCGAAGAGCTAGATCAGGCAGCATCTCTTATCAACACAAATGGCGGTGATTGGGGGTATGTTACGATTCCGATTCAGGCGGGGGACAAAAATTTATTAAAGTGGCAGGCCTTTATGGATAGGGCAAAAACTTTGCACGTTATTCCAATTATTCGCCTCGCTACAGAAGGGGATTACTTTAATACCAAAGTTTGGCGAAAACCAACAGGCGAGGATGTTTTGGATTTTGCTAATTTTCTGCAATCTTTAAATTGGTCGATACAAAATAAATATGTGATCGTTTTTAACGAAGTAAACAGGGGAGACGAATGGGGTGGCAACCCAAACCCTTCGGAATACGCAAATATTTTAGAATATGCGGGGGTTGTTTTTAAGAATAAGGACAGTAATTTTTTTGTGATCTCGGCTGGGCTGGATAATGCTGCACCAACCAAGCTTGGGATGTATATAAACTCAACTACTTTTATGGACCAGATGTTTGCCTTTTCCAAAACTGTATTTTCTAATGTCGATGGTCTTGGCAGCCACCCCTACCCAAACCCTGGTTTTCGTCAGCCCCCAACACAAAACGGCAAACAAGGAACGGCAAGTTTTCTTTTTGAAAAAGAGCAAATAAAACAGCTTTCCGGAAAAGACCTTCCGATATTTATTACCGAAACGGGATGGAACACCGACGCGATTGCTGAAACACAAGCGGCCGCATATTACACAGAGGCTTTTACCACTGTCTGGAATGATCCTGTAGTTGTTGCGGTAACGCCATTTTTACTTCGCGCGGAGCTTGGGCCATTTCGGGGATTTTCTTTTATCCAGAAAAATAAAGAAACAGAAATGTTTCAGGCAATTAAAAACATAACAAAAACAAAAGGAACACCGGCCTTATCCTTACCAATATCAGAGGAAAAAAATACAGAAAACCAATCAGTGCTGGGCATAAAGGATTTTACCGGAAAGGGTAAAACCCATACAGAAAGCATTACTGTCCCCCAGCCACTAATAATTCTGGGGAAATGGCTTCTAAAAATATAGGAAATGTGGTAAAATGAAGCTATGGAGAAACCAGAAGATGCAAAAAATAGTAGCCTCATATTTCATAACGCGACATTTGGAGAACTTTCTCTTTCAGAGGTAATAGAAGCAATAAAAATATTCCTTGAAGAAGCGCCCGTTGCGCAATATAGTTTGGTTATTGGCACCGATTCGCACGAACACATGGAGGGAAAAGGGTCGCTTTCGGTTGTTACTGCAATTGTTGTGCATAGACGTGGGTTTGGAGGGAGATATTTCTGGCAGAAAAAATCACTACCTAAAACGAGAACATTACGGGAAAAAATTTATACAGAAACTTTGTCGTCACTCTCGTTTGCGACAAGATTTGTCCCACTTCTTAAAAAGACCCTAAACGGCAAAGAGCCAAATTACAACCTTGAGATCCATGTAGATGTTGGGGAGCACGGCGCTACACGGGAAATGATTAAAGAAGTCGTTGGTATGGTTTCTGGAAATGGGTTTGTTGCAAAAACAAAACCGGATTCCTTTGGAGCTTCATATGTGGCTGATAAACACACCTAAAATTAAACTCAAAACTCAAAACTCAAAACTCAAAACTAAGAGGGCAAAAGTAAAAAAACTGGAGTGGGAGACGGCGAGTGATGTTGCCCGAGATATTAAGCACATTTTGGGTGTTATTGATTTACCATATATCGATGCAAAGCGTATTTATTGTTATCGCACAGAAGGTTCAAAATCTCGGTCGTATGCCCGAATTTGGACATTTCCAAAAATTTTTCAACACGCGCTTAAAATAGAAGCGTCGTATGTTATAGAAGTTTTAGCAAAATATTACGACAAACTATCGGAAGACGAAAAGAAAAAGGTCCTTATCCACGAGCTTTTGCATATTCCCAAAAATTTTTCCGGCGCGCTGCTGCCACACCGCACACGTGGTCGCCATCTTGGAGCAATGGTAAATAAGTTATTTGAAGAATACAAAAGACTGGACGGTAGATGATGGAAGGTAGAAGATAGTATTTTGAAGATAGAAGTTAGAAGATAGATATCTAATTTCTACTTTCTAGCTTCTACTACTACCTTCGTCTAAATATTATGGTTACTATCATTCATGGGGACGATGTGGTTTCTTCCCGGGCATTTCTTAACGAGCAAAAAAGCAAAGCAGAGGCGATTCAATCGTTTTCCAACAACTTTACTCTAACAGATCTTGTTTTGTCGCTTGAAGGATCTCTGTTTGGAACAGAAGTTGCGGTTTTTATCGAAAACCTGTTGGGGAGAAAAAAATCAAAAGAAAAAGAAGAGATTATCACCTATCTTTCAAAACAGAAAAATCTCAAAAAAGTTTTTCTTTGGGAAGATGCAGAAATTCCCCTAAAAACGTTGCAGCTTTTTGCCCCTGCAGATATCAAAACATATAAACTTCCCAAATTACTTTTTACCTTTGTTGATTCCATCAAGCCAAATGTAGGAAAACAGCTCGTAATTCAATTTCACGAGTTGCTAACCCAGACAGATGTCGATTTTGTTTTTGCCATGATCGTTCGTCAATTTCGGCTGCTGCTTGCCGTTTCCGAACCAGACTCTATTGAAGAAATAAAAAGGCTTGGACCATGGCAGATAACAAAACTAAATAAACAACGGTCTTATTTTACCGAAACAAAATTACTTTCCTGTTATAACAACTTGTTTTCCATTGACAACAAACTAAAAACCGGCACTCTTTCCTTAACACTTGTCCAAGCCATTGACTTTTTTCTTATCAATCTTTAGCATATTGTCATGACAATACCACAGCACATTTTTAAAGCGTACGACATCCGCGGCGTGTACCCTAACGATCTTAACGAAGAAAATATTGTACCAATTATAAAGGCAATTTACGCTTTTCTTCATCCTCGTACTATTGTTGTCGGCACCGATATGCGAATATCTTCTCCAACACTGACAAAAGTTGCCATAGAAACGCTTGTTAGTCTTGGCGCGCGCGTTATTGATGTTGGCGTTGTTTCTACGCCCACATTTTATTTTTCGGTATTTCACTACAAATATGATGCTGGTATACAAATAACTGCATCCCACAATCCCAAAGAATGGAATGGCTTAAAAATTGTAAAAAGAGGAAAAAACGGACTTATTAAAATAGGCAAAACAACAGGACTGGAAGAAATTAAACAAATGGCCTTAAAGGTAGACTCAATCGCAGTCCAGACCGGTAGCCATGTAACCAAAAAATCCGGAATTTTAGAGGACGAAGTAGAAAATGCTCTAAAAATAGTTGGAAATCCCGAAATTAAGAAATTTAAAATTGTGGCTGACGCTGCCAATGCCATGGGTTCCCAGTATATCCAGGCACTGTGCGAAAAACTCCAAATCAATCTTATTCCCATGAATTTTACTCTCGACGGCACATTTCCTGTCCATCAACCGGATCCACTACAAAAAGAGACGCTGGTTGATTTGCAAAAACGGGTGCTTCTGGAAAAAGCAGATCTAGGACTTGCCCCCGATGGCGACGGCGACCGGCTTTTTTTTATTGACGAAAAAGGAGGCATTGTCCCACCAACTATTATTACCGCAATTGTTGCTAAAACTTTTCTTTCCAAGTATAAGGGTGAAAAAATTCTTGTTGATATACGGTATCTTTTAACACCCAAAAAAATAATAGAAGAAGCAGGAGGAGAAATGATTGTTACAAAAGTTGGCCATGCATATATTACCGAAATGATGAATAAAACAAATGCACTTTTTGCCGGAGAATCTTCCGCCCATTATTTTTTCCGGGATAGCGGTAATGCCGAAGCACAAATGCCAATTATTCTTTTTGTCTTACAGGCTCTATCCGAAACTAATAAGTCATTTTCGGAACTAGTTGAAGATTATAGACGAAGTTTTGAATCAGGCGAAATAAACGTAACCACAAATAATGCTCAAGAAATACTGGAATCGGCAAAGGAAAAATACAAAGACGGCGACTTCACCGATATGGATGGGGTAGCTATTTCTTACCCCACCTGGCGGTTTTCCTTGCGTACATCTAATACCGAGCCGTTACTACGACTGAATGTTGAATCAACCGACAAACAAACAATGGAACAAAAACGGGATGAATTGGTTACATTTATCCAATCTCAAAAAAAGTAATATGTACCATATCGCGAAGCTATTCCGATCCCATATCGGTAATTATGAGTAATGAATTAAAAATTGCAATCCAGGCTGCTCGTGCAGGTGCAAAAAAAGCACTGAAATATTTTGCCCACAACCCCAGAATAATGATAAAGCCCGATAATTCGCCTGTTACCATTGCTGATAAGGAATGTGAAAAAGCAATAAAAAAAGTTTTGGCAGAAAGTTTTCCTGACAGTTCATTTCTAGCTGAAGAATCAGGAACTACCGGAAACAATGATTTTGTTTGGATTATCGACCCCATTGATGCCACCAAAAATTTTATCCGCAATCTTCCCTTTTGGGGAATCCAAATTGCTCTGGCGAAAAAAGGGGAAATTGTTGTAGGTGTTTCGTACGCGCCGGCGTTAAACGAGCTTTTCTTTGCCGAAAAAGGTAAGGGTACTTATTTTAACGACCAAAAAATTTCAGTTTCAAAAACTAATGCATTGAAAGATGCGACATTATTACATGGCACAATTGATTTTTTTGAAGAAAAAACTAATAACTTTTTAAAGCTCTCAAAATCATGCTACTACGAAAGGGGATTTGGGGATTTTTATGGATATACGCTGGTGGCTTGCGGGAAAGCAGATGTTATGTTGGATGCCAAAAACGGCGGCCCGTGGGATATAGCAGCAGTTAAAATAATTGTTGAAGAGGCAGGAGGACTTGTTACTAATCTCAACGGCCAACCATGGAATTTAACAGACAGAAATGCGTTAGCAACTAATGGCCTTATTAACGAAGAGGTAATTAGTATCCTCAATAAATAATTATGATAAAATGTAAATATGATTGATCTAAACGATACAACAGCCATTGCAAAACTTGACCCCAAAAATGTGTATGGATCAACAAAATTGTTTGTAAAACAATGTCAGCAAATAGTTGCTGATTTACAAAAACTGTCTTTTCCAAAAATAGAAATTGATAATGTAATTGTCTGCGGTATGGGTGGGTCGGCATATGGAGCATACGTTGCTAACTCACTTTTTAAGGACGTTCTAAAAGTCCCTATTATCGTTAATAACGATTACCAACTTCCGGCATTTGCCACCAATCGATCGTTAATTATCTTATCTAGTTACTCTGGCAATACAGAAGAAGTGTTGCATTGCGCTGAACAAGCAAAGACAAAAGGGTTTTTGGTAACCGGCATGACAACTGGTGGAAAACTGGCCGAAATTTTACAAAATCAGCAAATTCCTGCAGTTATTATTAACCCAATACATAACCCGTCAAACCAACCGCGGCTTGGTACGGGATATATGGTGCTAGGATTTTTATTGCTACTGCAGCAGCTTGGATTAGTTCCGATACCTAATGTTTCTAAAGCAATCGAGGAGGTAACAAATAACCAGAAGGAAATAAAAAAGCAGGCAAAAACTATTGCTGAAAAACTTGTTGACACACTGCCTCTTATATTTTCATCGGAAATACTTAACGGCAATACTCATATTCTACGTAATCAGTTTAACGAAACTGCCAAAGTACTGGCAATGTTTGAAGACATACCGGAATTAAATCACCATTTACTAGAAGGGCTTACTAATCCAAAAGACAAAAAAATTGCCACACTCTTTTTAGAATCTTCATTCTATTCCGAAATAATTAAGAAAAGAGTAAAACTTACCAAGGATGTTGTAGGAAAAAACAACGGACAAATTTTAACTTTCAATGCAGTTGGGTCAACTAAACTAACACATGCGCTTTGCGTACTTTCTTTTGGCGGTTATCTATCACTTTATCTAGGCCTGCTTTACGGCCAAGACCCCAGTCTTATCCCCTGGGTCGATTATTTTAAAGAGAAACTAAGAAAATAGTTGACATCTTTCTTTTCCCCTGTCAAACTTCTAAAATAGGGCTATAATAGAATTGTTATGGATGATTCCAGTGTGGCAAATGAACTTGCGCATGTAACGCAAGAGATGTACAAAAAAAATTACGAACTATTAGAGCGTAATAAAGCGCTATCCTTACTTCGTAAAATCCACGACATAATACTAGGGTCTGCTACTGATATCAATCAGATCTGCCAGTCTGTTTCTGATGTAATTGCCCACGAAGCTGAATTTAAGGCGGTTGTTATTTATCTTTTTGACAAAGAAAAAAACGAGTTGGAAAGACTGGCAGTTTCCCAAACAGAAGAAATTGCAAAAATCGAATTGCAGTATAACAGACCGCTGTTCCAATCGGAAATTCCGCTGCTTGAAGAAATTAACCTGGTTGTACAAACAGTAAAAAACAAAAAAATGTTTGTGACACACAACATATTTGACGTGCTTGTGCCGCATGTGTCAAAAACTGATGCAGAAAAAATTCAAACCCAAACCAGTATTAAATCTTTACTGTTGTACCCGCTTATTGTCAGAGACAATGTAATTGGAGTTATGGTTATTTGTCTTGGAGAAAGCGAAATGCTTCTGTTTCAATTCCAACAAGACCTTATCGAACGACTAGCCAGTGTTATAGGTATCGCTCTGGACAACGCGCTTTTATATAAGGAAATCCAACAGGCAAATGAATCCCTAAAGCAAATAGACAAACTAAAAGATGAATTTGTTTCGCTGGCCTCACATGAACTTCGTACACCGATGACGGCAATAAAATCTTACCTTTGGCTAGCTTTATCTGGAAAAGGAGGCCCATTATCCGACAAATTAAAACAATATCTTGATCGCGCCTATACTTCGACTGATCGGCTTATAAAGCTGGTTAACGACATGCTTAATGTTTCACGTATTGAATCGGGAAGAATAACCTTATCCATAAAACCAACTGACCTTAATATGCTAATTGCTGATACTATAACCGAAGTATTACCACGAGCCCAAGAACTAGGAATAAGTGTTTCTTTTGTTCCTATGGAAAATTTGCCCTACGTCCAGGCAGATCCCGATAAAATTAAAGAGATTATTATTAACTTAATAGGCAACTCATTAAAATTTACTCCACAAGGCGGAAACATCGACATAGCCATATCTATGAGTAATGACACGGCAATTATTAAGGTTGCCGATAATGGAAAGGGCATAACGAGCGAAAATATGGCAAAACTTTTCCATAAGTTTGGCACTTTTAGCGCAAGCTACCTTACAAAACAAAGCGCCCAAGGAACAGGATTGGGTTTGTATATTTCTAAATCTTTAATCGAACTTCATGGCGGAAAAATTTGGGCTGAATCGGACGGTGAAAGAAAAGGAAGCAGATTTTTCTTTACGCTGCGCCTTGCCCATTTGCCCCCGCCCCAGCTGCAGGCTTAGACAGATATAATTTAACTTCCCGGAGTAAATCACCCGGAGTTAATTGGCTTTTAATAAGATATCCGTCCCCTAATTCCAATGCTTCCCTAATCTCTTCATCTTTATCTAAATTAGTTAAAAAAACCAGCCTCTTATTGTTAGGCTGTAAACCCTCACCTAAAATTTTTTTTACTACATTCAAACCATCTATTTCAGGCATAACAATATCTAGAAGAACCAAGTCATACCCACCTTGTTTTATTTTCTGCATACCCTCCTTACCATCAATAGCTATTTCTACTATATACCCTTCGTCTGTTAAAGTTTCTACATAAACTTCCCGCAAGAAATCATCGTCTTCAACAACAAGTATTTTGGCTTTATCCATAATAAATTGAGAGTAACATCGGATCTATATAAAATCAATCCCCAAAAATGGTATAATAAAAGACTACTTTTATGGATAAAATTATCATTAAAGGCGCCAGAGAGCACAATCTAAAAAACGTCAATCTTGAAATTCCAAAAAATAAACTTGTCGTTTTTACAGGGCTTTCGGGAAGCGGCAAGTCGTCCCTTGCTTTCGACACTATTTATGCCGAGGGACAGCGTAGATACGTTGAATCACTCTCATCTTATGCCAGACAGTTTTTGGGAATTATGAAAAAGCCGGATGTCGATGCAATTATCGGACTGTCTCCGGCCATCTCCATTGACCAAAAAAGCACCTCCCACAACCCCAGGTCGACAGTTGGAACCATCACCGAAATTTATGACTATCTCCGATTACTTTTTGCCAGAATAGGCCACCCACATTGCTCGCAGTGTCATCGGGAAGTTGCCAGCCTTTCTAAAGAGCAAATAACAGAAAGTATTTTTACACGAACCACCCAAAAAATTATGCTGCTTGCGCCACTAGTCAAAGATAGAAAAGGAGAGTACCTAGACCTTTTTATTGACCTCAAAAAACAAGGATACAAAAAAGTACGAATTGATGGCAAGTTTTTCCTGCTTTCCGAACAATTCACGCTTATCAAAACAAACAAACATACCATTGATGTTGTAATCGACGCGCTTGTGCTTACCAAAACAACCGACCGCGAAAGAGTACAAAATGATGTCGAGCAAGGATTAAAATTTGGTAATGGCGAATTGATAGTTTCACGTATCCTTGATAAGAGTTTTTCCATTCCCGAAAAGCCAAAACAAGTCGAAGATACTCTCTATTCCGAAAAGTTTGCCTGCCCCAATTGTGGAATTTCCATTCCCGAAATAGAACCCCGTATTTTTTCGTTTAACACACCACACGGAGCTTGTATGACCTGTAATGGACTTGGCACCATACTTACTATCGACGCTGACCTGGTCTTTAACAACAATTTATCGATAAACGAGGGCGGTATTCTTCCTTTCCAAAACATTGGCGAGCAGGACACATGGTTTTCCCGAACATTTAAGACATTTTGCAACGGAAACAATATCTCGGTAACAACTAGGCTTTCAGATATGCCAAAAGACAAAAAAGATCTGATACTTTATGGAACTGGAGAAACAGAATACGAAGTTTTGGGGAAAAACCGCTTTGGCAAAGAAACTTTAATCTATCAACCTTTTAAGGGGATCATGCACGAATTAAAAGCACGACACCAGGAAACAGAATCTATTTTTCTAAAATCAATGGTCGAAAGGTTTATGCGGTATGTTATGTGCCCAGATTGCAATGGTACCCGTCTAAAAAAAGAAGCTCTTTCGGTAACAGTTAATAATAAATCTATTATTGAAGTTTCCGATATGCCAATCAATGCTGCTTATCAATTTATCGATCAGTTAACATCTGTAATTTCCAAACGGGAAGAAGAAATTGGCAAACTAGTAATCAAAGAAATCAAAACAAGGCTTGGGTTTTTACAAGACGTTGGGCTAGAATACCTTACACTCTCACGCGGCGCCCAAACGCTTTCCGGTGGGGAAGCGCAGCGAATTAGGCTGGCCTCCCAAATTGGCAGTGGTTTAACAGGTGTTTTATATGTACTCGACGAACCTTCAATTGGGCTGCACCAAAGAGACAATCAAAAACTTATTACCACCTTAAAGAAACTGCGTGATCTTGGCAACACCGTAATTGTGGTCGAGCACGACGAGGAAACCATGCGTTCTGCCGATTTTCTGGTTGATTTTGGCCCTGGCGCCGGCTTTGCTGGTGGCAATGTGGTGGCCCATGGTACCCCCGAGGAAGTTATCCAAAATCACGAATCATTAACTGGCAAGTATTTGTCTGGGGGGAAAAAGATAAAAGTTGTTCCTGGTCAGGGTAGCAATGATAATAACGTAATAATTATTTATGGCGCAAAAGAGCATAATTTAAAAAACATTGATGTGTCGTTTCCGCTTGGGAGGTTCATTGTAGTTACAGGTGTTTCAGGAAGCGGTAAATCAACTCTTGTACACGACATTTTGTACCATGCTTTAATGCAAAAAACAAACACCTACCACAAGGAAAAACCAGGTTCGTTTAGTGGTATTACAGGCGACGAATTTGTCCGCAACATATTTCTAATAGACCAATCCCCAATTGGTCGCACTCCCCGAAGTAATCCAATTACCTATACCGGGTGCTTTTCCTACATTCGTGATCTTTTTGCCTCAACAAAAGAGGCTAAAAGAAAAGGCTATGGCCCGGGAAGATTTTCTTTTAATGTTAAGGGGGGGCGATGTGAGGCATGTGAAGGAGAAGGACAAATTAAAATCGAAATGCAGTTTCTTCCCGATGTATATGTGACTTGCGAAGTTTGTAATAGCAAACAATATACTAGTGATACTCTAGATATTACATATAACGGGAAAACAATTGCCGATATTTTACAAATGAGCGTTGAAGAAGCACTATCCTTTTTCTCGTATATCCCAATTCTTGCTCACAAATTACAAATACTTAATAATGTCGGACTTTCTTATATAAAACTGGGTCAGCCGGCGCCAACATTATCCGGTGGAGAAGCCCAGCGTGTAAAATTGGCTGCGGAACTGGCTAAAAAGGGTAAAGATGCAGTATATATCCTGGACGAGCCTACATCTGGACTACATTTTGCTGATTTAGAAAAACTGCTTTTTGTTTTAAGAAAACTGGTCGACCTTGGCAATACTGTCATAGTCATCGAACACAATTTAGACGTTATTAAAAACGCGGACCACATTATAGACCTTGGCCCGGAAGGCGGAGAAAAAGGAGGATCGATAATTACCACAGGCACTCCCCGAGAAATAGCACAAAACAAACATTCTTATACTGGACAGTTTTTGAAAGATGTCTTATCCTGGACCATGTGAGATTTAATTTTGCTTTTTTCTTTTCACTTATTTTTCTTTTACTCTCTTCAACAAATGTGCTGGCAAGCTCTAACTTTGCTACATCCTATGATGCAACATATATTATTGGCGAAGAAGGCACCACCCATGCTTTGTTTAACATCGAACTAACCAATAAAACAACCGAATACTTTGCTTCGTCATATAAAATAAAACTGGGATTATATTCTGTCATGAATGTTAAAGCCTCTGATAGTAGCGGGCAGCTGTCGCCTAGTGTTATTAGAACCGACGAGGGACAGACTATTACCGTTGATTTCGATAAAAAAGTTGTTGGAAAGGGGATGACCCGTAAATTTTTTCTGTCCTTTGACACAACGGAAATTGCAGAAAAACAAGGATCTATCTGGGAAATAAATATACCAGGGCTTGCCGACCAAAAAGATTTTGACATTTTTTCAGTCCACGTCAAAATACCAAAATCTTTTGGGTCCCCCTCCTATATTAAACCAAATATTTCTAATGAATCTCTAGATTTCACGAAAGAAAATTTAGGAAACGGCGGCATATCAATTGCTTTTGGAGATGTACAATACTATAGTTTTTTTCTTACATACCATCTGGAAAATACGGGTATTTTCCCAAAAACAGAAAAATTTGCCCTTCCTCCAAGTACAAACTACCAGACAGTTATTATTGATTCCATTACGCCAAAACCAAAAAGTTCAGAAGAAGATATTGATGGTAATTGGATCACCAATTATGACATTTCTCCCTCGCAAAAAATTAATGTTACTGTCGAGGGCCGGGTAATTGTTAATCTTATCCCAAAACAAGAAAAACTAACCGATGAAGTCAGATATGAATATACCAAACAAAACCAACACTGGGAAAAAAATGCCGCAATTATAAAACTCGCAAATGAATTACAAACACCAAAAAACATTTATGATTATGTAGTCAAACACCTTAACTATGACTTTTCTAGAGTTACCGGCAACAGTCCACGGCTTGGAGCAATAAAGGCATTAGAAAACCCCAATTCTGCTGTATGTCTTGAGTTTACCGACCTATTTATTGCTCTTGCCCGGGCAGCTCGGATCCCTGCCCGGGAGATAGACGGTTTTGCTTATACGCAAAACTCCATGCAGCGTCCCCTGTCTCTTATCACAGACATCCTTCATGCATGGCCCGAATACTACGATGACCAAAAACAAATGTGGATAATGGTTGACCCGACGTGGGGAAATACCACAAATGGCATTGACTATTTCCATATACTCGATTTTGACCATGTCGCATTTGTCAGAAAAGGGGCGCATAGTGACAATCCAATTCCTGCCGGAGGATACAAAACTAAAAAGTTTGAAAATGAGCGGGATATTCACGTAACATTTACCGAACCATTTGAAATAGAAACAACAAATAATGTATTTGACGACTTGCCAAAAGAAGCATCTCCAACTACAATTGCTCCATCATTTATGATGTTTATAATGATTGGGGGTATTTTATTTGTTAGTATCGCGTTTACAGTATTTATCATTACCACAAGAACCAGGCATATATCTTTTTTTAGGTAAATTAGGTAACGTGCTTTATGTGGGAAAAGCAAAAAACCTTAAAAACAGGGTTTCCTCATATTTTTCCAAACAAATCACCGGAGAGAAAACCAAACTACTTGTTCTACAAATCCACAAAATTAGAATAATCCGGGTAGTTTCCGAAATAGAATCATTACTTTTGGAAGCTAATTTTATTAAAAAATATAAACCACACTATAATATTCGGCTAATTAATAATAGCTATCAAAGCATCCGTATTACTATTAAAGACCAATATCCAAAAGTACTATTAGCCAGGCAACAAAATGACCCGCGATCCATATATTTTGGGCCGTATCCCAGTACCAGACTTGTAAAAATGGTGTTACGATTGTCGCGAAAAATTTTCCCTTTCCAAACAGTTATGAATCATGCCAAGCGTATATGCCTTTTAAACCATCTTGGATTATGCCCGTGTCCGCCTGTTTTTGAATCACCAATATTTAAAAGGGCATACAAAAAAAACATCCAAAACCTAGTGTTATTCTTACAGGGTAAAAAGCAACAGGTTATAAAAAACTTGGAGAAAGAAAGAGACGAATTAAGTAGAAGTGAAGATTTTGAATCGGCAAAAGGGGTGCAACACCAAATCGATGCAATACAGTATATTACTGGTCCAATACACGGGGCAATAGAGTATGAACACAACCCCAATTTATCAGAAGACCTACGGGAAAAAGAGCTATCTAGCCTTTTTGCATGTTTACAAAATGCAGATGTTGCGGTTGATGGTTTAGAAAAAATTGAGTGCTACGATATCTCCAATATATCAGGAACAAATGCCACAGGATCAATGGTTGTGTTTACAAATGGAGAAAAAAATAGATCGTTGTATAGAAGGTTTAAGATAAGGTTTACCACCCAACCAAATGATTTCGGCATGATTGAAGAAGTCATTACCAGAAGATTGAGACATACGGAATGGGAATTTCCAAATCTGATTATTGTCGATGGAGGGAAAGGGCAAATATCCTCGGCCTTAAAAGCTCTTCAAAAACAAAACTTATCAATCCCGGTTATCGGTATTGCCAAACGGGAGGAAAAAATAGTTATACCAGTTTCTACAAGGCCTGGCCTTTTAGCCTCAAAATATGCCATTCTCCGTCTTCCTAAAGATTCCCCTGTCCTTTATCTAGTTATGCGTATTCGTGACGAAGCCCACCGTTTTGCCATTCAATACCACAAAAAACTCCGCTCCAAAATATTTAAATAAAACTATTTTCTATTTACCTCGTAGACATATGGATAATAGAGAAATGAGGCGGGGGAGTCGGCAAGTAGGTATTTTTGGAAATCGGCATAAATCTTTTTCCTCTCTTCCAGATCAGTTATTTTTCTCCCATCTTCTAATAATTTATCTATTCGTTTGTTGCTATCGTAATGAGTTATATTATTATTTTGAGCAGAATGCCACAGCGTATATTGATCCGGGTCTTTAGGAAGGAAAAAATTCCCCAAAAAGGCCTGGAAGGTTGTTGGAACAGATTCTACAACCACAATATCTGCCTTTACTCCAATTTCTTCCCAGGCCTTTGCCACATCTTCTGCAACGTCTTTATATTTTGGCAGTGTTTTTAACTCAAAGCGGAGTTTGGCGCTTTTTGTACCACTTTCATATGCCTCCAGTAGAATTTTTGCCTGTTCTATATCTTGTGAAAGGGTAAAATTTTGCGCGTATGCCCATGATTTTGGAGAAATTGGACTTCCAGCTTTTTCTCCTTTATCAAATACATCCGGCAGGGCATAAGAAAGGGCACTACGAAGTCTCTTATCCGATAACACAGAATCAGTCGTGTTATAAAAAATAGTAACGAGTTGGTCGTAATCTGTTACTTTTTCAATTCCTGTATTTGGAAACTTATCCAGTGTTGAATTTTGGTAATTAATGTCTGGTAAACCAACCATTCTAGAAACTTCACCTAAAGCATATGCTGTTTTTAATGCCTCGAATGTCGGGTAAAACTGGTATATTTTTGTTTGGTATGGATTTTCTGTTAAAGCAAGCACAACTGTCTGAACAAAATCACCATTTAGTTTTACATCGTGAATAAAATACTGTCCAACCCCAATATATCCTTTTTTAAATATTGGATGGCTGGCACTTACTAAAAATGGGCTATACGAATCATTAAGAGTAAAAACAATTGTTTGCTTATTGGGACGGGTAACTTTGACATTAGAAAAACTGTAACCGACGTCGTTGGAAGTAAGATATTTACCATCGGTAAATACAATATCGTTTCTCAAGAAAAACGTATACTGCTTTCCCTCTTTATCTGCTTTCCAGCTTCTTGCCACACCAGGCAAAATACTGCCATCTTCCGCGATAACTGTTAATCCTTTAGTAATATCCTGCAAAATAAAGGGAGGAAGAGTTTGCAACGAATATGCCCCAACTACACCAATTGTCTCGCTTTTTCCAACAGGAATTTTTGGCACAAAATAACGCATCATCAAAATAGAAACAAAAAACAAAAACAACCCGATTAGAAATGAGAAAAAAATTGTTTTTCTCCATTTCCGGATGTATTCTTTGATTAACCAATAAATAAGCCTTCGCCTAAAAACAAGCATATGTCAAATTTTATCGAGGGACGAGAAGAATAATTGAAATACCGCCAAATGCGACTATCAATACCACTGTAATCCAAAGAAGCACTTTTTCCGCGCTACGGCGAGATCTATAAAATTCTCCTCCGCCACCAAATGCACCGGCAAGACCTGTACCTTGGGCCTGCAACAAAATAATAATAATAAGTAAAACTGAAACAATAATACCTAATACGGTCAAACCCATAGGCGAATTATAGCTGTTCGACAATTACTTTTGCAAGCTTTTTATAATCATGGTGGAAAGGAAACTCGCTATTAACTAAATCTTTCTTAACAAGCATTACGTCTGAATCTTGTAATCCATTCCCAATCTCAACATACGAATAAGCATCATCGTGGACAAGTTTTTTTGATATATTTGTGTTTGCGATAACAACAGAAAAAGGGAAAAACCCCAAATGTTTGACAATAGCTTTTGTATGATCAAAAATCATATATCCATTTGTCTCAAATGGCTTATTGGTAATATTTACTACAAATAGTTTTTTTGCTTTACTTTTTTGAATAGCTTCTTTTACCCCAGGCACAATCAGTACAGGAAGGATTGTTGTATATAGGTCTCCCGGCCCGGCAATAATACAATCTGCAACTGAAATAGCTTGAAGTAATTTATCGTTTGCTTTTACGTCGAATGGATGAACTTTTACTGTATCTATGCCAGACTGCCAATCGTAATCTCCTCTATCAATTCGTTCTTCGCCATGCACTTCTTGCCCTTTTTTTGTAGTAATCGAAATCTGAACTGGGCCTTCGGTAGCTGGCAAAAATACTCCAGGAATTGCAAAGGTTTTTTGGAATAGAGCAATTGCATCGGCAAAATTACCTGTAATGTCTCGCATTGCAACCAATACAAGATTTCCCAATTTATGTCCGGAAAGATGACCATCTTCTCCGTACCTATCTCCTGGAAAACGGTAGGTAAGAAGTTTTGAAAGCAACTCATCTTTTTGGGCTCCTATGGCTGCCATGCATGAAACAATATCTCCAGGAGGTAAAACGTTATATAACCGTCTTAATCTACCAGAAGACCCTCCTTCGTCTGCCATAGAAATTGCAACCGTAATATTTTTTGTATACTGGCTTAATCCTCTAACAACATTACTTGTACCAATGCCACCGCCTAAACAAACTATCTTTGTATCCATATCATTTAATAAACCACTCGATTACAGACATGATAATAGAAAATAAAAAGGCCACGAAAATAAAAGCAAAAAAAGTATTTAGGTATATCTGTGGGACGACAAATCCTGCAAAGATAAACCCTGGAAACAAAAACGCCACAATTCGAATTTGTCCAATAAGCAATGTCAATAAATAAAGAATAAAGGCATTAGTTACAAACGAAAACATCCCAAAAGTGACAACATTAAACGGGAGTGTAAGTAAAGAAAGAATAGGCTTAACTGTCATATTTATTAAAGATAATATAAATCCTGCCAGTAAAAGAGTGTAAATGCCGCCGGTAATTTTAACTCCGTCCAAACCTTCGGAAAGTAAAAAAAGAGTGAAGGCGTGTAAAACAGTGTTTCGGAGAATTCCCTTCATGCTCAAATGCTAACAAATGTTGACGCCTCTGTCAAACCAGAGTATGATAAAAATCATGAACACCGTGACATGTCCGCATTGCAAAAAACAAGTCGAGATCTCCGAAGCCGTTACGCACGAACTCCAGGCTCAAGTTAGAGAAGAAGAGCGAAAAAACTTAAAAGCAGAATTCGAAAAAAACAAAGCACAAGAACAAGCAAAAATAAAAGAAGAAGCAATCAAGCAAATATCCGAATCAGCAAGACTGGAGAAACTTGAGTTTCAGAAAAAAATTAACGATATGCAAAAAGCGCTGGAGGAAGCTCAAAGAAAAGGAAAACAAGGCTCCCAACAACTCCAAGGCGAAGTACTTGAATTAGATCTCGAGCAAAAACTTGTCGCGACGTTTCCAAATGATGAATTTTTACCAGTTCCAAAAGGGGTTGAAGGAGGGGACATCTGGCAGAAAATAAAATATAAAGATAGAGTTGTCGGATCCATTCTTTGGGAAACAAAACGTACAAAAGCCTGGAGCAATTCGTGGGTGACAAAATTAAAAGACGATGCTGCCAAAATAAGTGCAAGCGAATCAATTATTGTATCTGTTGTGTTGCCAGAAAATATGAAAAATTTTGACAGGAAAGGTGGAGTTTGGATTACTACCTACGAACACGCAATTGGAATTTGCCGATATGTACGATTTTTAATTACATCTATATATTCAATAAAATCTTCATCCAATCAAACAGAAGAAGAATGGACAAAAATTAGAGACTATATGCTAAGTGATTCCTTTAAACATCGTATGCAAGCGCATTTTGATGGCATACAAGCCTTAAGAGAAGGCTTTGATGCAGAAAAAAGAGCAACGATACTACGATGGAAAAAACAGGAATCTCAAATTGAAAAACTTGATACAAATACCATTAATTTTTATGGTGAATTAAAAGCACTTGTTTCTGAATTACCCGAAATTCATGGATCATAAATTTCCCATCTTCCTTTCCCAAAAAATCTGTGGTATACTTTTTGTCATGGCAGTAAAAACCGTTAAAAAACCAACGCGAAAAATTAGCACCACGGTACAAAAATATGCCACTAAAAAAAATATCCTTATTGTTGCTATTGTTGCCGGAGTTGTTTTTTCTCTTTATGCATTGAAAGGATTTTTTATTGCAGCAACGGTCAATGGGCAAGTCATATCAAGACTTTCGGTTGTCAAAGAATTAGAGAGCCAAGGGGGTAAGAGAATTCTTGATAATATGATTACCCAAGCTCTTATTCAACAAGAAGCAAAGAAGAAAAATATCACTATTAATCAAGCTGATATTGATAAGGAAATTGCTTCCACTGAATCACAACTAGCAGAACAGGGACAAAATTTAGAGCAGTGGCTTGCCTTTCAAGGCATGACACAAGAAACATTTCGAGATCAAGTAAGATTACAAAAAATTGTTGAGGAATTGCTGGGAAAAGATATAGCGGTATCGGATGACGAAATAGCAGATTTTACAGAAAAAAATAAAGAGGTGCTGGCAGAAAGAGTCGGGTCTGACTCTGCAAAAGTTGCAAACACAGTCAAAGAACAGCTAAAAAGGCAAAAACTAAACGAAAAAGTCCAGCCGTGGCTTGCAGAGCTGCAAAAAAACGCCAAAGTCTCCTACTTCGTCTCCTACTAGTTCAATTTAGATTTAAAGTAAGAAAAAATATCTGAAAGATCTTTTTTTGTTAAATCAGACAAATCTGGTAATTCATTTTTTATATCTGTCAGTTTATAACCTTGAATATATAATGCCACCACCCGAGCAACAGGAATCCTTGTTCTTTTAATTACAGGTTGTCCACCCATTATTTTAGAATTGGTTTGTATTATTTCTGGCATATTAAATACAGTATATTTTAAGTGAGAATCGTTTGTCAAATAATTTTTGTGAGCCGGACAGGTCTCGAACCTGTAACCTATTCCTTAAGAGGGAATTGCTCTACCAATTGAGCTACCGGCCCATATAAACGAATATCAGTATACTACATGAAAAACATTGAAGCAATAAACTTTATTAGACTTTTTGCTATAATGGATATGACGCGCCTGTAGCTCAGCGGATTAGAGCACTTCGCTTCGGACGAAGGGGTCGGGGGTCCAATTCCCTCCAGGCGCACCAGCTACATTTTTCTAAATGAAACAACGCCTACTAAATCTTACCAAAGTATTCCTTGGTTGGCCGATAACTATTTTATCATTCTTTTTTATCTACCGGATATTTTCCGAAAAAACAAATACCCTTTCATTTTCTTTTTCAGATATCAATTTTATTTTACTTTCAACAAGCATATTCTGTTTCTTTTTATATTTTTATTTTAGAGTCATTTTGTGGCAACGAATACTATCGCTAAAAAACCTCCGTGTTCCTTTTCTTACCACTGCTTTTTATTGGTCAACGTCTGAAATAAAACGTTTTATACCTGGTAATATATGGTCGTCAGTTGCCCGCATCCATCACTTTTCCGAAAAAGAGGGTGGCAAAAAAGAAATTTTTTTTTCTATTATTGAAGAAGCAAAAATTGTCGTTATAAGTAGCCTTATCATCTCTATTTTTTCTTTTTCATTTATTTTTTCAACATTATTGCCAATTATACCAACACTAATATTGGCTGGTTTTTATCTTTATCGTAGCCCAAAAAATTGGGTACTCCTTATATATGGTACTGTCGCATTTTTCTGTTTTGGCCTTGGTACTTATCTTTCTATCGCCTCTATATCTGCACTTTCTCCTTATTATATAGTTACCTTTGTCTCTTTTTTTTCTTTTTGTTACCTTATTGGCTACCTTTCATTTATTGTCCCCATGGGTCTGGGAATAAGAGAAACAATAATGACTATTGGACTTTCCCGCTTTATTGCAGAATCTTCTGCTGCAATTGCTTCTGTTTATACACGGGTAATTCTAATTACTGCCGAAGTACTCTTTTTTGGTCTTTCTTTTTTTCTTTACAAAACAAAAGATGACTACACCAAAAAAATAATTGGCAGACTACAAAAACACTGGTATATTGTCGTTT
This sequence comes from uncultured Gammaproteobacteria bacterium, assembly GCA_964544105.1. Classification (GTDB taxonomy): domain Bacteria; phylum Patescibacteriota; class Microgenomatia; order Levybacterales; family UBA12049. The sequence continues at coordinate 23,140 of CAZIZQ010000011.1, forward strand.
TGTTTTTAGGAATTTTTTTCTATATTTTATATTTTTCTGCCGCCAGTATTACCAGATACGACAATTTTTATACCGGCCGTTTCGATCTGGGCAATATGGACCAAACTGTCTGGAATACATCTCGTGGAAGAATATTTCAGCTAACCGACCCTGATGGAACACAAATTGTTTCCCGTCTTGCATACCACGCAGATTTTATTCTTATTTTTTTAGCCCCTTTCTATATGATTTGGTCTGATCCTCGCTTACTTCTTTTTATACAAACATTAATACTTGCCTGCGGCACAATATTAATTTATCTAATCGCAAACCATATTTTCTCCAAAAAATCGTTTGTGTCCGCCTCGCGCTCGAGTCGAGACGGGCTTCTTTTTGCCTTTCTTTATTTATTTAACCCCCACATCCAGCATGCAAACCTATATGACTTTCATGCAGTTACACTTACCACAACCTTAATACTTTCAGCATTTTATTTTTTGCAAAAAAAGAAATTGGTATTTTTTGTTTTATTTTCTGTCCTAGCCGGATTAACAAAAGAAAATGTCTGGCTCGTTGTTGGTTTTCTTGGAGGATATCTTTTCATGCGAGAAAATAAAAATAGAGAACGTTATCTTGGTGCAACAATTTTTGTTGTTTGTATGATACTTTTTTACTATCTCGTTTCCACTGCAATTCCTAATGCCAGAGGAGCACAACACTTCGCCATTTCCTACTATGCCGATTTTGGTAACAGCCCATCTTCTATTATTTCAAATATTATTTTTTCTCCCCTAAAGACAATTGGCGCAATTTTGCAACCAGACAGAATCTCATACATGTTTCAACTATTTCTTCCTACAGGATTTCTGGCTTTTTTTTCTCCTTTGTATCTTGTTTTTGCCGCTCCGGACTTTGCAATAAATTTATTAAGTAACAACAGCCAACTACGACAACTCTATTTCCACTACAATTCAGTAATCACACCATTTATTTTTATTTCATCTATGTATGGTGTAAAAAATATATATGCTTACTCACCAAAAATTGCCCGTTTTCTCCCGTTCTATCTTATTTTTGCTGCTGTTTTTGGAGCCTACCAATACGGACCACTACCCGGAGCCAAAAACCCAAATGTTGCCATGTTTACTGCACCGCTGGTTAATAAAGAAGTTATTACTCACTATTTACAAAGCATTAAAAAACGCTATAGTGTCGCGGCAACAAATAACCTTGGTTCTCATTTGTCGCGCCGGCAAAAAGTATTTACTATTCCAACTGGACTGCACGAAGCGGATATTGTGGTATTTCTGCTTAACGATCCTTTTGCCCAGCCATCGCTTGCTGCGCAAAAACAAATGGTAATGGATCTAAAACAAGACAAAAATTACCAGCTTATTTTCGAAAAAGACGATTTCGTTGCATTTCAAAAAAAGTAAAGCTATGATAGAGATATGATATTAGTTACTAAAGCAAACGGAGAAAAAGAGCCGTTTAGCGAAGCAAAAGTACAGGGCTCTATTGAGCGAGCTGGCATAGCAAAAGAAATTAGAGAGCAAGTACTTTCCCATATTTATGAAAAACTCTACGATGGCATTCCCACATCCAAAATTTACCACCACATCAGCGAATTTTTAGGTAAATTCAATCCTCGTGCAAAAGCAAAATACAGCTTAAAACAGGCAATTATGAAATTAGGCCCAACAGGTTATCCATTTGAAGATTTCGTTGCGGAAATCTTAAAAACCCAGGGGTATCAAACTCAAACACGGCAAATTTTACAAGGCGCTTGCATAACACACGAAATAGATGTTGTTGCCACAAAAAATTCCGAAAAAATAATGGTTGAGGCAAAATTTCATAATATGCCGGGAATAAAAACAAATGTCCATGTTGCGTTGTACACAAAAGCCCGATTTGACGACATTGCCACGAGAAATAACTTTACCAAAGCATGGATTGTTACCAATACAAAAGTAACAACCGATGCAATTGCTTATGCAGAATGTCAAAACATTACAATTATCGCTTGGGAATACCCTCAAAAAGGCAATTTACGCGACCTCATCGAACAGTCTGGTCTTGCACCAATTACCAGCATTACCGAGTTCTCACCAAACGATATTCAAAAACTTCTTGAAAACGGCATTGTGCTATGCCGCGATATCTGTAAAAAGCCAGAAATCCTAAATCTTCTGGACCTACCGGAGGATAAAAAGAAACACATCCTAGACCAAGCCGCCTTCGTCTGCAACCTATCATGAACTGGCAAATACTTATTGCTGTAAGCCTTCTTTGTTATTCCATAACTACATTATTACAACGGGTTTTTCTTAAAGACACCAAAATAAATCCTGCATTATTTGCCATATGTTTTCAATTTTTTACTGGGATATTTATAGGGATATTCGGATTTGCCGTAAGTGATATGTCTTTCCCTTCATTACAACCGTTTTTAGGAAATTTACTTCTTATGGCAGTCCTATATGGACTAGCTAATACTCTTATATTTAAGGCTCTAAAACAGATTGAGGCCTCGCGGTTTGCTATTATTTTCTCAAGTCGCACGCTCTTTACCATTCTTGCTTCTTCGCTTCTTCTTAAAGAGGGCCTAACCCTACAGCAATTTGTTTTGGATTTGCTTTAACTAATGATAGTATGCTACTTAAATCATTTCCTCTATATCCTTATGCTTTTATTAATGTTATTTTTCCTACAATATTTCTTTGTTTACTCAATATTTCTAAAATAAAGGAAGTATCCTTTTTCTTCCAATCAAAATTACTTACAAAAATACTTGTTATGTGCTTTTTGTACGCCGTGAGCGTACTAACATTCTTTTCTGCTCTACAAACAAATGGTAACTCTTCACAAATTTCCGCAATTAGCACAGTCAGCGTTATTATTACAGTTTTGCTCGCAATAATCTTTCTCAAAGAACGAGACAATATGGGCAAAAAAATACTCGGTGCTATTTTGAGCTTTATCGGCCTACTTCTTCTCAATATCTAAATATAATGTACCGTTTCGCGAAGCTATTCCGATCCCGGATCGGAATTATAGCTGCGATGTGGTATCGGCGAGTTTGGTACGCTCGTACTTATCTACCATATAGCCGTTAGGCATTGTTGTTAATTTATCTGCATAGAGTAAAAAACCATTACGGATAGTATGATCGCCGAATTTTTCATTGATTGCATCTACTGCACGGATAAGTTTTTCTCTTTTATAATCTTTATCAAAAAGTGATTGCATAACATATTTCTCATCTTCAAGGTTTGCCGCCCATACACTTATCATACGAACATACTCCCATTGCTTATTTTTCAATAACAAAAGACACATTGAAAACAACTCATTCCCAGTGCTCAAAAAAAGGTGGCTTGTTTGTTGTTGGTGAAAAACTTCTGACCCACGAATACCTAAACCGACTGTCCGGGCTTTTTTCTTTAGTCTTCGTAGTTTTATCCCAACTTCTTCACATAACTCATAAATATTTTGTAAAACAATTCGTTTGTTATATTCGTTTTTTGGCAAACAGTAATTACGACCTACTGACTTTACAGCTGGCGTTTGGGTATACGAAACAATGGGGGAGTCGTCTATTGCTAAACCAACGCGTTTTAGAAATGTTGCTTCAGCCGGACCAAATTCAGAAATAAGAAGCTGCAAGGGGACCCCTTGTAATTGTAAAAGTGAATAAATGCCAATTTTATTAAGTCTAAAACGAATTCGCTCGCCGATACCACAGATATCAGTCAGTTTTGCTTGGGCGTAAATATTGTTGAGATTCTCTGGCGTAATAGGAACAACGCCGTTGGGCTTCTTAAGACCAGACGCTAATTTCGCCAACATTTTATTGTAGGAAATACCAATTGAAACAGTAATGTACTCTCCAATTTCTTTTGTGATACGTTTTTTTATAATAGAAACAAGATTGTCTGTATTGTTAAATAAATGAACACTATGTGTAACATCAATAAATACTTCATCAATTGAGAAAACCTCAACGTAAGGAGAGTAATCTTTTGCAATTGAGATAAACTTCTTTGCAACTTCCCAATACTTTACAAAATCCGCAGAAATAAATTGGATGGCGGGACAAATTTTCTTTGCTTCATAAGTATTTGAGGGCGAGCGAACTCCATACTTCTTAGCCTCGCGGGATGCAGCAATAATACAAGTACGACCGTTTGTGGCGGTAATACCAATTGGCCGTCCTCGAAGTCGGGGATTATATTGCTGTTCAACACTGGCAAAAAACGAATCAAAATCAATATGGAGAATAACCCGTTGCATACAATAATTATAAGCCATTGACAAAGAAAAAAATATCTGGTATTTTAATAATGCGTTGATGGAGAAACCCGCCAACTGGCGAGGCTAGAGCTCCGGAGCAAGTTTTCGAAAAAGTCCTGAAGCTTTATCGAAGGAAAAGTAGAAAACAAACATAAGTTAACTGTTAAGGCTTATACAGTTAAAAAGCAAGGTGGCACCACGGTAATTGACCGTCCTTGTAAGTTTCGATTTAATCGAGATTTACATGGGCGGTTTTTATATG
>CAZIZQ010000012.1:0-26465 GCA_964544105.1 uncultured Gammaproteobacteria bacterium
ACTACCTGATTCTTACTCAAAAAGAGAAAAAAGCGTTCACTAGATATTAAAAACTCTGCCAAAAAAGAAATTAAAGAAAAAACACTCAATGACAAAAAGCATATTCCCCCGTCACGAATACTTCCCTTTTGAAAAAACCTCACAATAAACACAAACAAAACAAAAGACAAAATTATTAATATAATTCCAGACAACAAAACAGTTAATGTTTTTTTTCCAACTATTGCAAGTAAAAAAAGTCCGAAAGGCAAGGTGCTAAAAAGCGCCACAGAAAAAATATCGCATACTCCGGCTCTTGGTAACTTAGAAATATTCCAATAAAAAAATAAAAATACCCCTGCTCCAATAATTCCACCGCCCAATGAAAGGCCTGGAAAATATGGAAATATAAAAAATACCAAAGGATTTAAAAAACCCATAGAGAAATGGAATAAAACGTATACTAGACGGGCAAAAAATAATCCAATAAAAAACGTTATAAATGCCAAATCGAAGAGATTTACCACTGCCACATGACGTCTTAACAAGACAAAATCGTCGTTTGCTAATGCATAAACTACAAATAATGCAATAAACAAACAAAACATTATAAAAAATAAAGAGAAAATATCCATATTATTTTTTTCTATTCCATAAAAAACGGATTATCCCCAAAGTTATAACCATGCCGCCAATACCTGTTAGAACTTTACTAACACCAATTATATCTGCAATTCCACCAACCATTATTATTGGGATAAATGAGGCCAATCCTACCAAAGCGCTTAAAAGTCCATATACTCTCCCCCGATACTCATCTGTAGTTTGTTCTTGAAGAACAGTATTAGAAGGAACAAAAACAAACGCATTGGCAAATCCGATAATAAAAGCAAAAAAAACAACATAATTTATTGAGGCAACTTTTGATCCAAATGGCAGTAAAAGAATACTGAATCCAGAGAGAAATATTCCAATCATAGCCATCTTTTCTCGGCTTACAGATTGAAAATAATTACCCAGCAATAATGCTCCAATAAACATCCCCAGTGCTGCAGGAGTAACAAAAATAAGCGGAAACTGTTCTACATTTATTCCCAATACCTGGGTCCCGTATCCCGGACCAACTGTTGCTAAAATTAATGTAATTACTTGCGACATGGCAAGAAGATACATCGCATGATATACATTCTTTGTTTTTGACAAAAGAGAAAAAAGCAATTTTATTTCGTTGCTAAAAGAAACATTCTGATCGAAAAAAGGTTTTTTTTCCTTTTTTGCTATTGGAACACGGATAAGAAACGAAAAAAATGATGCCGCAAAAAATAGGAAACCCAATAAAAAAAATATATCCTCTTTGAAAAAGAGATATAATGGCCCGGAAAGGGCATAAGCAGCCAACACCGAACCATATATACCCATACCAAATAAGGCATTAGCACTAAGCAATAATTTCCTATCAACAACCACCGGAACAAGTGGTGTTTCAGCTGGAATAAAAAACTGGGTAATAATAGTAATAAGAATAGTTAAAAAATAAAGTATAAAAATACTAGTATGAAAAAGTGCCAATACAAAAAGCAAAAATGCGCGCAACAAATTAGTCAATATTAAAATCATTTTTTTGTCTCTTTTATCTACGAAGCTCCCAGCAAAGACACCAAAAAGAATAGCAGGAATAGTAAACGACAATACAATACCGGATACTGCTGTATTAGAATTAGTTAAATCATATGCCACAACAATGAGAATAAAATTCATCATATTAAAGGCAATTTGCGAGAGTATTTCTGCCATCCAGAGGTTAAAAAATGGGCGGATAGATAACACGCGCAGCAACTGATTATTCATAAAGAAATTATTTAGGCTTTCTCGGAGTAAGCTCCAGATCTAGTATCAATGCGGACAACATCACCAACTTTTACAAAAAGTGGTACCTTTGTTTTAATATCATTTTCCAAAGTTGCATCTTTGTAAATATTTGATGCAGAATTTCCCTTAATATTTGGCCCTGTATCAGTAACTGCAAATTCCATTTTAGGCGGTAAATTAAGAGATAATGGCTCATCTCCTAAAAAGCTTAATGAAAATGTTTCTCCAACTTTCAGAAACTGATGATCAGAAAATTTTTTAATAGGAACCTGGACTTGTTCATAAGAAACCGGGTCCATAAAATAGAGAAAATCAGCATCTTTATATAAATACTGCATTTCCCTTCTTAAAATATGCACTTCGTTTACTTTTGCCCCATTAATAAAACTTTTTTCAACAGTTGCACCGCTTCTGACATTGCGGACTTTCACCTTTATATTAGCGCTGCCTCTTCCCATCTTAATATGCTCATAGGAAAGGACTTGAAGAAGATTTCCCTGCTCCTCAAAAATTGTGCCGCTACGAAGCTCTGTTACCGAAACCATATCCCGTAATTGTAGCAGTTTTATGTATTCCTTACAAGAAATCGGTCTATTTTCTCCTTATCTCTGGTAATCCATGCTGCATTCGATCGTATTTGTTCTAGAGATTGGGCAATAGTTCGCCTAGCCTCTGGCACTGGATTTTCAAGCACAAAAGATTCCATCTCGTCTGCATCTTCATTCTTTGTAAAATCGCCTGCAGCAGCAAACACTCTGGTAAAATAATGTCCACCGGCATAGCGTTTTTTTAATAACTCCCAATGTTTTTTTACATAATCCCATGCAAGGTAACGGCCATGTGGATTATGCCAAACGGAGGCGATTATATGAAGTGAATTTTGATGACGAACATGCTTTGAAAGAGAAAAATCAAGTGTTTTTGACAGTATAGTCGTGTCAGTAAAAAACCCCAGAGATCTGCCAATCCTATCTTTTTCTTGGCTGTTATCTTCTTCTTTATATTGGGTAACAAGTTTTTCAAACACATCATTTCCGCCATTTTTTGCAACTAAAAAATACACAACTGCCCGTAAATCTGGATCGAGATTTTTTTGTGTAAAAAGTTCTTTTGCTTTTTCGATAGTTGGCAAATGACCAAAGGAACCAAGCCGTAGAAGCACAAGACTCCGTAACAAACTATCGGTGTGTTTTTCACCACTCCTCTTTTCCCAGCCAATTTTCCCAGCAATCCCGGTAAAAATGGATTGACCAAAATTTGCAAAAGAGTGAGACATTTTTTCAAGTGCCAACAAATTATCTACTATATCAAGCCGGGCAGAAATCTCTGCCCATACTATATAATCTGTCTCTTGCTTAAAGCTTTCGATAAGCTCAAGAGCGAGGATGGTCGGAGAATTACCAGACTGCGCAAGATCAAAACTATCTCTTATCAACCCCAATCTATCAACTGCAGGCAGTTTATTCTCCTGTATAGCCCGCTCCAGTTTTAAAAGAAGTGTATGAGGGTAATCAACCCTGAAAAAACTTGCTTCCCCTGCATTCAACTTTATCCATTCACCGTCCTTTGGTTTTGGTATGTTTATAGTTTTGAGATTTAACATATAGTTTTGAGTTTTGGTTTTTTGGTTTTGAGTTATTATCGGAATAGACCAAACTGTATTATCTCTTGCTTCTTTTTTTGAGATGGGACTTGAAAAAAATCTTCTCTGTGTTAGTTTAAGTTTTGTTTTTTGTTCTACAACAGTAATAATGGGATGACCTGCTTTTGATGTCCAATTTTTCATGACCGATTTGACTGGCTTACCAGACACTTCTTCAAACGCTTCCCATAAATCTTCTGTTTTTGCATTTGCATACGCATGTTTTTTTAAGTAGTGCTGAATGCCTTTCTGAAAATCCTCCTCTCCTAAATATTGCCACAGCATGCGAAGCACCGACGCTCCCTTAGAGTACGAAACCGTATCAAAAATCTCGTTAATTTCTGCCGGGTGACCAACCGCAACCTCAATTGGATGCGTGTTTTTTAACGAATCAAGCTGGAAAGCCATACTGGCCTCTATACTTATAAACTGTTTCCATATATCCCACTGGGGGAAAATATGATCAACGGCAAAGTACTCAATAAACGAAGCAAATCCTTCATTAAGCCACAAGTGTGTCCACCATTCCATAGTTACCAAATTGCCAAACCACTGGTGTGCTAACTCGTGTGCGATAACTAACGCTACCCATTGTTTATTGCTAGTCGAAGTCCGCCCTTCGTCAACAAGAAGTGTCGATTCCCGATAGGTTACCGCGCCCCAATTTTCCATTGCTCCTGCGGCAAAATCCGGAATTGCAATTAAATCAAGTGTTGGAAGTGGATACGGAATAGCAAAATAATTATTGTAAAATTCCAAGCACTTTATTGCCACATCAAGCGCAAATTTTGCCTGCTGCTTTTTACCATAGGTTGTAAAAACCCTAACTAAAACACCATCCTTTGTCTTACCTTCAATATGCTCAAACTCTCCCACAATGTAAGCCAAAAGGTAAGTCGACATTTTTGGAGTTTCGGCAAATTCAACTATTTTATACCCCTCTTCTGCTTCTGATATTTTTGATTCAATGGTGTTTGAAATCGCAATCATATGAGACGGGATCAAAAGTGACATCTCAAAAATTGCTTTTTGGGCCGGCTCGTCAAAACAAGGAAATGCCCGCCTGGCATCGGTAGATTCAAATTGTGTAGTTGTTACATGCTTTAATTGTCCTTCATGCTGGTAGCTGCTTCTGTAGTATCCTCGCATCTTTTCTGTTATTACTCCTGTAAAAGTAAGTTTTAACTGACATTTTCCTTTCTGCAGAGTATTAGAAAAATGTAATGTTGCAGTTTCTGCTCTGACATCGTAGCTAACCGAAGCATTGACAATATAATTTTCTTGGATACATTCTGCTTCAGTTATATCAAGTTCTGCTGCATGCAGAATAATCTCTTTTACTGATCTATCTAGGGCAATTTCAATAATTTCCGACCCGGCAAAGGTAAAATTTTGGAGGTCTGGTTTTATGGATATTTTATATCGATGAGGTTTTATGTGTTGGGGTAAATGAATATGTTTTTTTTTATTAATCATCAGAAAAACGAAGACTTTATCTTATTTGTAACAGGGCAAAGGAAAGTATATAATATAATGGCGTAAAAATCAAAGGCAAAAATCTTACCGAGGTGGCGGAACTGGCAGACGCGCACGCCTCAAGAGCGTGTGATCGTAAGATCATAAGGGTTCGATTCCCTTCCTCGGTACAAAGCCAAACTCTACCAATAAAGCAAAGCTAAACTGGTAGAGTTTTTCTATTTCCTATTATTACTGTTGACCGCCAATTACCGGTGCCTGTGGAACCTGCTCACCTACTCCATTACTTTGGCCGCCTACTGGTGCTGCCGGAGGAGGAGTTGGCACAACTGGCTCTACTGGTTGCACTGGCTGTACTGGTTCTGGTTGTGCTGCTGGTGGCATTCCTGCCGGGGCTCCACCTGGCACTACTGGTTGTTGTCCATTATTATCCATAATACTACTCACCTCCCTTCGCCCTCCAAAGCTTTAGCGTCGGAGGGTTTTCATCTATTCTGATCTTCTTTTCTCTGCGCTATAAAATCTTATCCTATCTCCACGAAAAAGTAAATCCACTTCCCCTGTCGGGCCATTCCTATGTTTGGCAATCAATAGTTTCATCGGCATTGTTTGAGCTACCATGTCATCCAACCGATACAAAAACATAACTACATCAGCATCCTGTTCAATTGCTCCAGATTCACGTAAATCTGCCAATTGTGGTTTTTTCTCTCCCCTATGCTCAACCGCACGAGAAAGCTGTGATAATGCCAGAATAGGAATCTTTAACTCTCTTGCTAAATTCTTCAGATTCTGTGAAACAATTGAAACCTCCTGTACCCGACTATCATAGCGTCTTCCAGGATCAACAAGCTGTAAATAATCAACAATTAGCAGCTTTACTTTATGTTCAAGCTGCAACCTACGGGCCTTAGTTCGCATCTCGTTTATCGTTATACCCGGAGTATCGTCAATGTGGATTGGCGCATCGGCCAAAGAGCCCATCGCCTCTGATAACCTGCCAAAGTCCATTTCTGAAAGCCTGCCGGTTTTAAGCATCAACGTCTGCCTGACCAACTAAAAGCCGGTCAACTAATTCTTCCTGACTCATTTCCAAAGAAAAAATACCAACAGGCATTTTTTCTCCAATTGCCACATGCTGGGCAATATTTACTGCCATTGCTGTTTTTCCCTGCCCAGGACGGGCTGCTAAAATAAGTAAGTTTGCCTCCTGCATACCGGAGAGCATATTGTCCAAATCGATAAACCCTGTTCTAACACCCCTAAGCCCATGTCCGCTTTTGTGCATTTCATCAATCTTGTCAAAACTAGCAGCCAGTGCATGCTTGATATGAGAAAATCCTTTACGAACATGCCCCTGGGATATGGAAAAAACAGAAGATTCTGCTCGGTCAAGCATAACTTGAATTTCTTTGTCTGTTTGATACCCCATTTCTACAATTTCTGAAGCGGCACTAATAAGCATTCGCTTTGTAGCAGCTTCTTTAATAAGCCCGGCATAATGCTCGACATTTGCGGCAGATGGCACAACATTTACTAATTCTGTAAGGTAGGCAGAGTCAATTTTGTCATGCACTTTTTTCTTTTTGAAAGTAGAAGTTAAGGTTACAATATCAATAGGTTTACGTTTCTCATAAAGCTCAAGCATTGCTTCATAGATAATTGCATGTACACCATTATAAAAATCTTCAGGTTTTAGCATTTCAGACACAACATTAATCGCGTCCTTATCAAGTAACAACGCGCCTAGCACGCTTTGTTCCGCTTCTTCGTTATGTGGAGAAACCCGCAGGGTAGCCATAAAAAATAAAAATGAATTATTGTAGCAGTATCGTTTCCATCTTCTCTGGTAATTTATCTCTTGTTATAGAATATTTCGAAACCTTTATCTCACCATCTGCTTTTTCACCATACAAAATAACTACACGAGGCTCCAATGTTGCAATTAGAGACAAATCAACTTTCTCAGATACAGAAAGTACCAATATGTGCTCTCCGTTTAAGATATCACGCAATCCCTCTATAGAATCTGTCGTTGCAAAGCCAATAGACATTCCATCAACAAACAATTTATATGCAAAATACTTACCGCTTTTTATACCGGAAATTTTTATGCCACCCACCTCGTATTCGCCGCTTCCCCTAATATATACCCTCCACTCTTCAACTCTTGATGTGTCAGGATCTACATTTGGAAATACTAATATAGCATCGGAGGATATTTTTCCTTTAATGCCCATATCTGGATCCAACACAACTCCAGCCCGTTTCCCTTTAATTTTTAACGAAGATTTTGATAAAGGAATAATTTCCATATCGATAATCCTAACATAGGCATTTTTTCTTGACAAGGGGAGAATTATACTCTATCATAAAAATCTGCTCGGTTCCTACTAACTCTATTTATCATGAAAACAGAAAAAATTGTCATTTCCTTTATTGCTAGTTTTATTGGTATTATTGCCGCTGCCGCTGCTTTTTATTTTTATCAAACCACAAAAGTTATTTCACCAACAGAAATTAAAACTATTACACTTTCTCCCTCGCCCGAGCCGACTCCTCGACCATCAATTTTCCTTACTCTTGATTCACCGACAAATGAGGAAGTTACCGATAAAAAAATTATTACTGTCAACGGCACGACAAGCCCTGACGCTGTTGTTATTATCACAAGTGGCATTAGCGAACAGGTGATAACACCTTCTACAAACGGATCTTTTTCCACAACAATTACGCTTGATAACGACCAAAACGAAATCACTGTCACAGCTGTCTCCCCATCTGGTGAAGAAACAACACTTGTTAAAACCGTTACTGTAACATCAGAAACATTCTAGTTATGAAAAAAATACTAATCTTCGTCTTTTTACTATACGCTGTGCGCTTACCGCTATACGCTGGCTCTGCGCATGCTATAACAGAAGCACCAACCGAATCTCAAATAAACAAGTTAAAGGACCGCATTGCATCCCGCGTTGCAGAATTAAAACTTGTCGAACGCAGAGGCATTATTGGTACTGTAACTGACGTATCAAATACCCAACTGACACTTGTTGACACACAAAATAATACGCGTTTTGTCGATGTGGACGAACTTACTAAATTTGCTTCGCCTTCGGCAAAGGAGGCCTTTGGAATTTCCGATATTATAAAAGGAGATAAGATTGGCGTATTAGGCCTTTACAACAAACAGACAAGGCGCCTGCTCGCCCGTTTTATTGATATTCTAGTGCTGCCAAAAGTCATTCATGGAGCTGTTGCGTCTGTCGATAGTGAAAACTTTATGCTCCAAGTTAAAAACGCCGGCAAAGAGACCTTGGTTATTGACGTACAAACAACAACAAAAATATCTTCGTATACCAAGACAGGAGGGGTGGTTAAATCTGGATTTTCAAAAATAAAAGAGGGAGAACGTATTATGGTTGTTGGGTTTCCCGATCAAAAAGACACTACAAAAATTATCCCAAACCGAATTATTTTCTTTCCCAATCTTCCAAAAAATCCCAAAATTGTTTTGTTACCATAATGGACCAGTTACTTTCAGACCACAATCTTGACGCGCTCCTTATTTCCTCTATTGCAAATATTACCTATCTTACTAACTATTCTGGTTTTTCCAAAATAGAACGCGAAGCATACCTTTTGGTAACAAAACGCAGATCATATCTACTTACCGATGGACGATATACAGAAGCAGTAAAAAATATTCCTGGATTTACTCTCATTGAAATCAGTCTAACTAAACCTCTTATTACAGCATTCACCGAACTTGCCAAAAAACATGGGATAAAAAAACTTGGCATTGAAGAAAATAATCTAACCGTTGCGGAATACAAAAGAATCAAAAAATGCTTCCCAGCGCTTGTTAATGTTTCGTTACGTGAACTTCGTATTATAAAAGAAGAAAACGAAATAAACGCAATCAAAAAAGCCTGTGCACTTGGAGACAAAACCTTCACACATGTTCTCAAAAAAATAAAACAGGGAGTGACCGAAAAAGAATTGGCATTCGAAATAGAATTTTTTATTAAAAAAGCGGGTGGCGATATTTCGTTTTCTCAAATTGTGGCATTTGGGGAAAATAGCGCTATCCCCCACCACCAGTCCAGCGATAAGCCATTAGCCATAAGCGATAAGCTCGTTTTGCTTGATTTTGGGGCGAAAGTTGATAATTATTGCTCCGACATGACCAGAACTGTCTTTTTTGGCAAGCCAACTACCGAACAAAAACGCATGTATCAAACAGTTCTCGAAGCGCAAAGAAAGGCAGTAGCTCACCTCGGACGGCGGCGAGGCAGCGACCTCGACTCCTCGCGCCGCCGGCATAGCCTTTGGCGACGCACGGCCGAGGTGGATCGGGTCGCCCGTGAATACATTATCAAACAGGGTTACTCAACTATTCCCCACTCCCTCGGCCACGGTATTGGCCTTGAAGTCCACGAGTCACCATCACTTTCCCCAAAATCAAAAGACACATTAAAACCAGGTATGGTATTTTCTATTGAACCTGGCATTTATCTTCCAGGCATCGGTGGCGTGAGAATTGAAGACTTAGTAGTCCTTGAACCTACCGGCCCCCTCCTCCTCACCAAATCCTCAAAAGAACTTATTGAGTTGTAAAAATGGCAAAACGAGTATAATGTGATCGCAATATGGCTAAGATAATTGAATTTGAAACAAGACGTCCCATAATCGAAAGGCAAAGATTAATGCCTGAATACGATGCGTTGATTGCAAAAGGCATCGCGTTTGTACTTGAAATTTGTGGAGATAGAAAAACCTTGCTCGGCCTTGCGAGAAATGGGAATTCTTTACCTTTCGAAAGCGATAGTATAATAGGAATACTCTATGTCGAAAATGGTAGAACTACTGATCAGACAATAAAGACCATTATAGTAACTACTCATGATCCAAAAACCCATGATCCACTTACATTAGGTATATTTACAGATGATAGAATAAGAGAAATATTCGGATTCTTTTTAAGTGATGGCATAGCAGAACAACAAGTGAGAATAGATCCAATAGGGTTTACTAAAGCAGCAAAGGCAGTAAGACGCGCGCGTAAAGAAACACCCCTTCCTCCTTGACTTTATTAAGATAAAGTAGTATACTTTAGTTTAATAAAGTATGAATTATCTTTCCAGTAGAAATGCAAAAGAGCTTTATAGAGCGATTCTTTCATTAAAAAACGAGGAAGAATGTAAAAAATTTCTGCGTGACTTACTTACAGAAGCAGAGATAAAAGAGTTTACAAATAGATGGAAAGTAGCTCGAATGCTCGATCAAAAAATACAATATGGAAAAATTGCAAAGGAAACTGGCATGAGTTCAACAACAATTGCCAGAGTCCAAAAATGGCTAACAAATGGCATGGGTGGATATAAACTTGTTCTCAAGAAATTAGCATACTCATAACACAACTTTATCCGTAGACTAGTCTACGGATACATATAAATAATTATGAATAATTCACAAAATAAAACACAGAATTATCATATTTCCCTCTTTAGGGCGGTGTGATTTTTTTGTTTGTACAAATTCACCCGCCAAAGGCGGGTTTTTTGTTATTAATATGAGTAATCAAAATAATAAAAACTTAAAATTGGCCATCCAAAAACAAGGACGCTTAACAGAAGAAACCATATTGTTTTTGCAAAATGCAGGTTTTGTATTTGAAAGCTATAAACAAAAGCTATTTTCAACATGCAAAAATTTCCCTTTAGAAATTTTCTATCTAAGGGTCAATGACATCGCGGATTATGTCTCGTCTGGGACAATAGACTTAGGAATTATTGGAGAAAATATTCTTTTAGAAAAACGCCCAAAAGTCAAAAAAATACTAAAACTTGGCTATGGTTTTTGTTCGCTAATTGTTGGGGTTTTAAACAATTCCAATATCACAAAAATAAATGACTTGAATAATAAAACAATTGCCACCACCTATCCAAAATCTACAAAAAATTTCTTAAAAATAAATAACGTTAGCTCCAATATAATCTGCTTAAACGGCTCCGTAGAAATAGCCCCTGCTTTAGGACTTGCGGAGGCAATAATCGACCTTACCTCAACTGGCCAAACACTTGCCCAAAATAATTTAAGAGTACTTACAAAAATTTACGATTCTGAAGCTGTCCTAATAGCAAACAATCAAACCCTTCAAAACGGCAAAAAAAGATTACTTAATAAATTACTATCACGTCTTAAATGAAAATAATTAAACTAAAAGACATATCAAAAAAAGATTACCAACGAATAATCGCCCGCTCACGTGGAAACGATATGGTTATGTTGCCTATTGTTGAAAAAATTATGGCCAGCGTTAAAAACGATGGAGACAAAGCCCTGCTCGAAATTGGCAAGAAATTTTATGGGCAAAATTATAACACCCTAAAAGTTACCCCAAAAGAAATTAAAGATGCATACAAACAAGTAAGTAATGATTTTATTACGTCCCTTACTCAAATGATTAAGAATATTACATTAGTCCAAAAATCCAAGCTAAAATCAAAAATAGAAAAAACTGTTACCCCAGAAAAAGGTATTGCAGTCTGGAAAGTCTGGCGGGCAATTGAAAAAGTTGGCATATATATTCCAGGCGGTAAAGCTGTATATCCCTCTTCTGTATTAATGACAGCAATCCCCGCCCAAATTGCCGGATGCAAAGAAATAATAATGTGTACTCCACCGGGGCAAGATGAAAAAATACCTCCTGCTACATTAGTTGCTGTCGATATGATCGGACTAAAAAATATCTATAAGGTTGGTGGGGCAGAAGCTATAGCAGCTTTTGTATATGGCACAAAAACAATACCTAATGTCTATAAAATTTTTGGAGCTGGAAATTCTTATGTCACACTAGCCAAAATGCTGGCCCTTCAAACAATTAGTATCGATATGCCAGCTGGCCCGTCTGAAGTCTTTATTATCGCTGACGATACAGCAAATCCTGCTTTTGTTGCTGCAGACTTACTGGCAGATGGCGAACATGGAGAAAATTCTGCTTGCGTACTTATCACAACATCAAGAAGAATCGCAGAACAAACAATTACAGAAATAAAAAAGCAATTACCAAAACTTAAAACTAGAATTAGAATAGAAAAATCAATGGAAAAGTATGGCCTTTTTGCTATTGTTGATACACTTGATGAAGCAATAGCATTTGCTAATGAATACGCGCCCGAACATTTGGAAATTATGACTATAAATCCCAAAAAAACAGCCGAAAAAATTATCAATGCTGGATCTGTTTTCTTAGGAAACTGGACAGCAAAAGCAAGCGGTGATTATGCAACGGGCGCCAATCACGTTCTACCTACAGGCGGTTTTGCTAAAATGTATCCCCCGCTTGGAATTGATGCTTATGGGAAATGGATGCAAATTCAAAAATGCAATAAAAATGGATTACAAAAAATTAAAAACACTATTGAAACTATGGCAGAGGCAGAACAATTGCCTGCGCACAAGAATTCTGTTAGTATTCGATTTCAAAACGCAATATGAAAAAAATTACTATTAAAAAACTTATTCGCAAAGATCTTACATCGATAAATGGGTATGTACCGGGGACATCTGCCCAGGATTTAGCAGCAATATACAAGTTGGATCCAAAGGATGTAATAAAACTAAATGCCAATGAAAATCCTTATGGATATTCTCCAATTGTGTTAAAAACACTAGATAACCCATGGTATAGATTCTATCCCCCATCAGATTACAAAACTTTACGGTTGAACGTGGGAAAATATGCAGGAGTACCACCCAAACAAATTGCTGTTGGGTCTGGCTCTGACGAGCTAATTGATTTATTCCTTAGAATAATCACCGACACAAATGACTCAATTATAAATTGCCCCCCAACATTCCCAATGTACGATGATTTCATAAAATTAAATAAAGGAAAAGTAATTAATATCAAAAGGGGGAAAGATTTTTCTGTTGACATACCAAAAATTATCAAGACAAGTAAGCAAAAAAATGTAAAAGCAATTATACTTTGTAATCCAAATAATCCTACAGGAAATATTACATCAATTTTGGACATTGAAAAACTATTACAAACCGGAAAAATCATTATTGTTGACGAAGCATACTATGAATTTTCAAAACAAACGGCACTCCCCCTTATAAACACATACCCAAATCTGGTAATATTCCGAACATTCAGTAAATGGGCAGGGCTGGCAGGTTTTCGCATTGGGTATGGCATTATGGATCCATTTTTTGTGAATCTTCTCTTAAAATTAAAACTGCCATTTAATGTTAATGTTGTTGCTGAATCCGCCGTAATCGCAACATTACAAGACCTTTCTTTTACCAGTGAAAATATTAAAAAAATAATTGATGGGCGGAAAAAAATGTTTCAAGAACTTTCTCTTTTACCAAAAATAACAGTTTATCAATCATATGGAAATTGTGGGCTCGTCCAAGTAAAAAATGATATATACGGAAAAATTAAAAAAACCTTTGAGAAAAATAAAATTTCTTTGCGCTATGTCGATACTCCCCTAATCCCAAAATCAATCCGAATTACCATAGGAACGCCAAAACAAAACACAGAAATAGTAAAAATACTCACGGAGGCCTAAGATATGAAAAGAAAATCCATAATAAAAAGGGGGACAAACGAAACAGATATACGAATTTCTCTAAACATTGATGGTACTGGAAAACGAGAAATAAATACCCCTGTTGGTTTTCTTAACCACATGTTAGATTTATTTAGCAAACATGGTTTATTTGATCTCGATGTTAAAGCAACGGGCGATACATTTATTGACGAGCATCACATAGTCGAAGATATTGGGATTGTATTGGGTGAATCTTTTGGAAAAGCCCTTAACAATAAAGAAGGAATTAGCCGATATGGTTTTTATAAAGGCTTTTTTATACTTCCAATGGATGAAACACTCGCAACTGTTGCCATTGATTTTAGCGGACGATATTCCTACCGATTCGACTGTGAATTTACAAGTCCCAAAGTTGGCGATCTGGCAACAGATCTTATATGGCACTTTTGGGATGCATTTGCGCAAAACGCAAAAGTGAATTTATTTATTAAGGTTGAATACGGCAAAAATAGCCATCACCAAGCAGAGGTAATCTTTAAATCCGTTGCCCGTGCTATTCGGATGGCTTGCGAAATTGATAAGCGAGCAACTAACCAAATACCATCAACGAAAGGAAAACTATGATTGTAATCATTGATTACAAACTTGGAAATGTAGGGAGTGTAGTAAATGCACTAAATTCCCTTAATGTGGAAAATACAGTATCAGATGATCCGGCTGTCATTAAAAAATCAGATGCAATTATTTTACCTGGTGTTGGAGCAGCTGGACAAGGAATGGAAAACCTTAAAAAAAATGGCTTAGATAAAGTTCTTGTTGAAGAAATAAAAAAAGGAAAACCGTTTTTAGGAATTTGCCTTGGCATGCAGCTTTTATTTGAAACAAGCGAAGAAGGAAATACAAAATGTCTTGGGGTTTTTGATGGCACTGTTAATAAATTTAAGAAGATGAGAAAAATACCCCAGATTGGGTGGAATAATGTAGGAATTATGAATAATGAATTACGAATTATGGACGGAATAAAAACGGATAGTTATTTTTATTTTGTAAATAGTTATTACTGTGATCCGAAAGATAAAGAAATTATTGCAGGTAAAACTACGTATGGTAAAACATTTGCCAGTATTGTGGTAAAAGACAACATTGTCGGTGTCCAGTTTCACCCGGAAAAAAGTGGAGATGTTGGGTTCCAACTCTTGAAAAACTTTATAGATGCTGAAATAAATTCAGCATGACAATGGATATATGTTAACTAAACGAATTATTCCATGTTTGGATATGACAGAAGATAAAGTGGTAAAAGGCATTCAGTTTGTTAATTTTCGTGATGCCGGTGATCCGGTAGCGCTTGCCAAAAAATATGACGAGGAAGGTGCTGACGAATTGGTATTTTTGGATATCACAGCCACAGTTGAAAACAGAAATATATTGCTGGATGTTATTACCAAAACTGCCAAACAAGTACATATCCCCTTTTCTGTGGGTGGAGGAATTCGGACAGTATCGGACATGCAAACAATTCTTAAAGCCGGAGCTGATAAAGTTTCTATGAATTCTGGCGCATTTAAAAATCCAAAACTTATTAGTACTTGCGCAAATGCCTTTGGCAGTCAATGTGTAGTTTTGTCACTCGACGCAAAAATGGTTTCTAAAAACAGATGGGATGTTTTTATCAACGGCGGCAGAACCGATACCGGCATGTCGGCAATAACATGGGCAAAAAAAGCTGTAAAACTTGGGGCAGGTGAAATTTTACTGACCTGTATTGATACCGATGGTATGAAACAGGGATTCAATGTGGAGCTGACAAAAAGAGTATCAAAAGCTGTGACAGTTCCTGTTATTGCTTCCGGCGGGGCGGGAAAATTAGAAGACTTTGTTGAGATTTTTAATAAGGGTGGTGCCGACGCAGCCCTTGCTGCTTCCCTATTTCACTTCGGCGAACTAACCATAAAAGAAGTAAAAGATTATTTACAAAAAAATAATATTTTAGTCAGAAATTAATATGAAATTAATCCCTACTATTATTCAAGATTACAAAACAAACGATGTTTTAATGCTGGGATATATGAATAAAAAATCTCTTGAAAAAACACTTCGGAACGGTTTTGTGTGGTTTTGGAGCAGGTCAAAAAAAAGGTTATGGATGAAAGGCGAAACCTCTGAAAACAAACTAGAAGTAAAAGAAATTTTTAATGATTGTGATAAAGATACACTGTTAATTAAAGTAAAAGTTATTGGCAATGCTGTTTGCCACACAGGGAAGAAAACCTGCTTTTCCCAAGGTGGCGTAACTATTCCACCTCTAAGGTGGAAAGGAGAATTATGACTTATGACTATTGAGAAATTATTTTCTATCATTCAGGATCTGAAAAGGACTATGCCGAAAAATTCCTATACCGCTTCCCTATTCCGTGAAGGAAAAGACCGGATTATACAAAAAGTGGGTGAAGAAGCTATAGAAGTGGTAATCGCAGCAAAAAATGAGTTGAAAAAAGAAATGATCTCCGAAATGGCAGATTTATGGTTTCACTGCCTTGTGCTCCTATCAAGTCTAAATATTTCGGCCGAAGATATTTTTAGAGAGCTTGAGAACAGACAAAAGAATTGATATGATGCAAATATGATAAAAACACAAACACTGAAGGGTTTTAGGGATTTTTTGCCTAAAGAGGCGCGAAAACGGCAATATGTAATTAACATACTTAAAGATGTGTTTGAATCTTATGGTTTTGAACCGCTGGAAACCCCAGCTCTTGAGTACGAAGAAGTTTTGCTCGGAAAATATGGAGAAGAGGGCGATAAACTGATGTACCGTTTTGAGGATAACGGCAAACGAAAAGTCGCTTTGCGCTATGACCAAACTGTCCCCACTTCCCGCGTTGTAGCCCAATATCAAAATGTTCTTCCTATGCCATTTAAAAGATATCAAATCCAGCCTGTATGGCGGGCCGAAAACACCCAAAAAGGAAGATTTAGAGAATTTTTACAATGTGATGCTGATATAATCGGAACAGTAAATCCGTTATCTGATGCTGAAATTATAAAAGTCGCAACAAAAGCGCTCGAGGCTCTTGGATTCAATAAATTTAAGGTCTTGTTAAATGATAGAAATGTTTTTTATGGCATTGACGGTAATGAATTCAAATTCAATATTTCCCAAATAAGAATCCTTGATAAACTCAAAAAAATAGGCAGGGATGCTGTAATAGAAGAATTAATCAAACAAGGTACTAATAATGACTGGGCTATCCAAGCGCTAGATTTTCTAGAGTCTCTTAAAAAGAGTCCTCCATTACTTCCTATTTTCCCAGCACTAGAAAAACTGGGGGTACCTAAAGACTTTTTAGAATTTACTCCAACATTGGCAAGAGGTCTTGACTATTATACAGGTACTATCTTTGAGATAGAAATAGATGGATACACAGCAGGCTCTGTTTGCGGTGGAGGTAGATATGACAAAATGATTGGAATGTTTGCCGGCAAAGACATCACAGCTGTTGGGTTTGCCTTCGGATTTGACAGATTGGTTGAAGCAATGGAAGAATTAAAATTATTTCCCGATGATCTGCAAACAACAAAAGTATTGGTAACTATATTTCCTGCCTCGCCTGACGCCAGCTTCGCCGAATCTAGGCGAGCGAGTCAAGGCGGGTCCCCAGACCTCTTAGAAAAGTCGCTTGAGATCACCTCAAAACTACGCTCGAACAGTATAAATACCGAAATCTATCTTGATGAAAATGCAAAAATAGAAAAGCAACTGAAATATGCCGATCAAAAAGGTATTCCCTATGCCATAATTATCGGCCCGGAAGAGGCAGAAAAAAACACTGTCACCCTAAAAAACCTCAAAACCCGTGAGCAAAACACAATTCCAGTAGAAAACCTTATCCTCAAGTTGCAATAACCCTCTTTTTACTCTATAATTATAATCATGAAAACAAATGTGCACCCACAATACTTTGAAACTGCGCAAGTGATGTGCGTCTGTGGAAATAGGTTTACTACCGGCTCGACCCAGGAAGTTATCCATGTGGAGCTCTGTGGCAACTGCCACCCATTCTACACAGGCGAACAACGCTTTGTTGATACTGCTTCCCGTATCCAGAAATTCCAGAAAAAACAGGACATTGCCAAAACATTTATATCTCAAAAGGTAAAAAAGGTCGAAGATCAAAAGAAAAAAGACCAAGGGCCCAAAACGCTACGCGAAATGCTCGAAAGCCTCAAATAGATGGATGATTATAGAGTCACACTAATACAGGACCTGGAGAAAAAGATTGCCGAAACAAAAACACTGCTTGTTGATCCAACACTTATCGAACTTGCACAAAAAGAGCTCCAAGACCTCGAGGAACAAAAAAAACAGCTCGAAGATAGTCTTGCAGTAAATAACGACACCTCGGAAGAGTCACTTGATGACCGAAACGTTATTTTAGAACTTAAAGGCGCAGCCGGTGGAGACGAAGCAAAACTTTGGGCAGAAGATTTACTTCGCATGTATACTAGGTTTGCACAAATTAGCGGTTTTAAGGTAGAACAACTTGACGAGTATGTTGTAAAAATTGCCGGAAATCCGCCAGCTGGCGGAGCATTTTCGACATTCAAATACGAAGCAGGCGTGCACCGCGTGCAGCGCATACCAACAACTGAAAAACGCGGACGCATTCATACCTCTACCGCAACTGTTTCTATTCTGCCGGAGCTGGAAGATATTGACCTGCATATTAATCCCGAAGATATTGATTTCGAGGCATTTCGGGCCGGCGGCCATGGCGGACAAAATGTGAATAAGGTTTCCTCGGCCGTTCGGATTGTCCATAAACCAAGCGGTATTGTTGTAGTCTCCCGCGCCGAGCGTTCGCAAGGGCAAAACCGCGAAATCGCTATGGAATTGTTGCGGGCAAAACTGTGGGAAATTGAAGTTGAGAAACAACAAGAAGAATTAGGATCATTAAAATCTACCCAGGTTGGGCGCGGCATGCGGGCCGAAAAAATACGCACCTATAATTTCCCTCAAGATAGACTAACCGACCACCGAATTAACAAATCTTGGCACAACCTCCCCTCTCTTATGGATGGAAACCTAACAGACGTAAACCAAGATATTCACAAATTAGATATATTACCAAACTAACAATTTAAAATTTAAAATCTTTATCTGCAACTTTTAACTTATTAATTTTATCTAAATTATTCTCCTTGATAAGGCTAGCCAAATGTCTACCGCCAAGCACGCGGGGAATAATAACATAATCAGCACCAGCTTTATATAAAACTTTTGCGTCTTTTGGATCAACAGCAACAACAATAATCTTTCCGCCATTTTTACGTTTCTTCTGGTCACTAATGAGTGAAAGATTATCTTTTAAGTCTGCAATTGTAGAAATAATAAGTTTTGCTTTATGTAGTTGCGCTTTTTCCTGTATGTCGATATCTGCTATATCTCCAAAAAGCGTTGGAATATCTCTTTTTACCAGCTCTCCAGTTACATCAGGATTAAAATCAACAACAACTACATCTTCTTTCTCATCTAGCAAAGCCTCTAATATACTGCTACCTGTACGATTAGCGCCAACCAAAACAACATGATTTTCAAGTTCTTTAATATCACCTATCTCTTCTAATATTTTCTTTTTTTCAAAAATAGAAAGATACCGGTGTAAAATTCCATATAAATAATTACCATGTAAAATCATATATGTTGAGCCTGTAAATGTAATAATTCCAATAACCGTGACAAGTGATGCAACTTCTTTTGAGATATGCCCCAGTTTATTTCCTAGAAAAATAATAATTAAAGAAAATTCTGAAATTTGTGCAACAGTCAGACCCGCAAGAAAAGATGTTCGCTTTCTATAGCCCATAATTCCCATAATAATCATGACAATAATTGGATTTCCTATAAGAACAAAAATAGATAAAATAACAGCAGGAATAAATATTAAAGAAGCGCTGCTTATATCCATAGACATCCCTAAAACCACAAAAAAAATTGTTATAAAAAAGTCCCGTAACGACTTTATTTTTGCAACAATATAAAAGCTCTCGGAAGAATTTGCAAGCGCAAGACCTGCAAGAAACCCTCCAATTTCTATAGAAAAACCAACAAGTGAAGAACTTACAAGACTTGCAACACCAAGCGCCCATGCAACACTAAAGAGAAATAATGTTTCAGATGAATGAGCAATCGCATCAACAAATCTAGGTATAATATACCTGCTTAAATACAAAACCACTCCAAAAAGAACAATACCCTTAAACACAACTAACAGAAAACTAAACGGAGACAGACTTAATCCCCCAGTAGTATTAAATCCTGAAAGAAAAATAAGAACTAAGACTGCAAAAAAATCTTGTACTAAAAGAAAACCAACAGAGATTTTTCCATAAAGACTATTTAGATCTTTCTTGTCAGATAATAATTTAACTATAATAATTGTGCTTGAAAATGTCAAAGCAACACTTATATAAAGCGACGCAATATTGGAAAATCCCAAACCTATACAAATAAGATATCCAACCAAAGAAGTAAAAAGTATCTGCGCTACACCTGTAAACAAAGCTACTTTTCCAATAGTCCTAAGCTCCCGTAAACGTAGGTCAAGCCCAACCATGAAAAGAAGTATTGTCACCCCAATTTCTCCCATAACGTGTAAAACTTCTTTTCCTTCAAATTGTAATTGACCAATAGGACCAACAATAAGACCTGTTAGGATATACGCAAGAATTGATGGTTGCCTAAAGTATCTAAAAATAATTGCCATTACCGAAGCAATAACAACAACTATTGTAATCTCAAAAAAAATTGGGCTCACTTATTTAGATTAGCATGTTAAAGTTTCCTTGGCAAGAAAATTGAGTTTATTATTGGTTTGGGGCGGCTTCGAGCGTTGCTTTGAGGTCAATTGTTTTCCCATCTACATTTTGCTCATCACTTCTCCAGACAGTAAGAGTAATTGTATCCCCTATTTTTTTATTGGCAATTAACGATGCCAGGGTGTTTTTATCCGAAATTTTTACTCCATCTATTTTTGTAATAATATCTCCCTCTTCCACTCCTGCTTTTTCGGCTGCACTTCCTTCAACTACCTGTTGGACATATGCACCTTCTGGCAATTCGCTTCTAATTGCCTGCTGCCTAGTAATAACATCGTAAGCAACACCAAGGTATGGACGGGAAAAACCGCCTGTTTGGTTAAAATTTTTTAGGGCGTCTTTAACCACATTTATGGGAATTGCAAAACCAATGTTTTCTGCCCCCGATGCCACTGCCACATTAATACCAATTACTTGGGAGGAAGAATTAATCAAAGGGCCTCCACTATTACCAGGATTAATTGCCGCATCTGTCTGAATAATATTATCAAGCTGCTCAACTTCTCCCTCAAATGGTGTACCGGCTGTAATACCCCGTCCAACTCCACTAACAATTCCTTTCGTAACAGTCCCTCTAAATTCACCAAGCGGTGTTCCAACGGCAACAGCAAGTTGCCCTACTTTAATTTTTGTTGAATCTCCAAGCTCGAGTGGTTTTAACCGAACTGCATTTATTTGCAACACTGCAATATCATTTGCCGGATCCCGATAGATTTTCTCTACATCATATTTTTTCCCATCAGATGTTATAACCTTGTACTTTCCCTGTCCTTGCACGACATGCTTATTTGTAACAATAAGCCCATTCTCCGATACAATAAATCCCGACCCAATATCTTGATCTCTTTTTGTTGTGTTTCGTGGAGTACGAAAGATTCCAAACGGATCAAATGGATCCAGCTGGACGATCCTCTGCTCTACCCCAACGGTTACAACAGAAGGTGTTACTTTTTCCACAATATCAATAACAACAGATTCTTCGCTGACAACTTTTACTTTCTCCAACGTAGGCAGAGATGATTTTTTTAAAAACGAAGAAAACTGCGGCGAATACTTTGTGATCGTATTCCACAATGTTAAAAATGCAATAAGTAGTACAACAAAAATAATAAGCTTTCTCATCTTATTAATTCTTCTACCGCTTTTTCAAGTTGTGTGTCGTGTGACGGATCTTTCTCGTCTGGAGCAACAACAATATCAGGTGTTAACCCCTTCTGGTGAACCCATGTTCCATTAGGAGTCAACCATTTGGCAATAGTAATATGGACCCCTGCTCCTCCACCTAAATCTTCTGCCTGCTGGATAGTCCCTTTCCCAAACGATGTTTCACCAATAAGTTTTGCCCGCTTGTGATCCCGCAGCGCGCCACTTACAATCTCGCTTGCCGATGCTGATCCTTTATTAATTAATACGACCATTGGAATATCCAAAAGTAACCCTTTTCGAGAAACCTCAAAATTGGTTTTTTCGCCGTTTCCCAAACCTGGATCCTGCACCACAATTGTCCCCTCCTTTAAGAATTCAGATGCAATAAATGCCGCATCGGCTAGATATCCGCCTGGATTATTTCGTACATCAAGCACTAACCCTTTTATGGTATTTTTATTTTTTTGAATTTGCACCACAACATTGTTTACGAGCGTTGTCCATTCCTCGTTGGTCCGATCCCCAAATTGTGAAAGACGAACATAAACAACCTGCTTATCTTTTGTCCCTAAAATCGGCACTCCTGCTATTTCTTCTTTTGTCTCTTCTTTTTTATTTTCTTTATCTTTTTTATTCTTCTCCTCCTTTTCTTCAAGGTTTTTTAACGAAACCCCCTTTATATCCGATAATTTTTGAACCCCGCCGGTAACACTTTTAACTGTAATTGTTCCCCGCGTTACAGAAATATCGGCAAGCTTATTTTCGTTTTCATGCAAAATAGAAAGCTTAACCGTTGTTCCTTTTGGACCGCGAATTTTCTCCACCGTTTGCGCAAGCGTCCACCCGTCTGTTGCTTTATCATCAACTTTTATAATCGCATCTCCGGCGCGAATTCCGGCTTTTTGGGCCGGCATACCATCCAGTGGCGCTACCACAATAATAAACTTGTCTTTCATGCCAAGTTCGGCGCCAATGCCCTCGAATTGCCCTGCCATGCCCTCTTTGAAATCATTATTTTGTTTTGGGGGTAAATACACTGTATACGGATCCCCAAGACTGCTAACCATACCGGTAATTGCGCCATTGACCAATTTCTGCGGATCGAGAAGTGTTTTATCGTAATACGAACTCTGTAATTTTTGAAGCACTACCCACATGTGGCTTAGATCTAAATGTGAAACAGATGGAGGAGGCTCTTTTCCGGAAACTTCTATTTTGGGACTATATTGCTTCCAGTCGATACTAATCTTTGTAACACCAACACTATACCCAATAAGAGCAGAGGTTACGGCAACTAAAATAAGCTGTACAAATCGGATCTTCACAAATTTTTGCTTTTATACCTACCCAACAAAAGAAAGAAGTGCAAGATGTCGAGCGTGCTTAATAGCTAGAGTTACTTCTCTTTGATGCTTTAGACAAATACCGCTTCTGGCTTTACCTACAATTTTGCCCCTCTCGGTTATAAACCGATGCAAAGTCTCCACATCTAAATATGATGGCTCTTTCTTTTCCGCACAGAAATAACAGTTTTTTGGAACAACTATTTTTCTCCGTGGTCTTCGGACTACTTTTTTGTCTTTTATCATATTCTATCCTTAAAATGGAATATCATCCGGCATTACCTCTTCTTCCGTATCGGCTTTCTTCTTAGTTTTTTCTGTTTTTTCCAACTCTTCTAAAACTGGCTCTTCTTTGACAGTTTTTACTGGTACTGCTTGCCTTATTGCACCTTCTTCCGGACGCTTGCTGTCCAAAAGAATCATGTCATCGATAACAATTTCTGTCGTACTTTTGCTTGTACCATCCTGGCCGGTCCATGTTCGGGTTTGCAGTCGTCCCTCAACATACACTTTTCGTCCTTTTACCAAAAATTGGCTGCAAAGCTCCCCTAGTTTGTTCCAAGCGACAATTCTATGAAAATCCGCTTCTTCTTTTTTTTCTCCGGCATCTGTTGTCCAAGATCTATTTGTTGCTAAAGAAAACGAACACACAGCTGTGCCACTTGGCGTGTACCGAAGCTCCGGATCTCGTGTCAGGTTTCCAATCAACTGTACTCTGTTAAGACTTCTAGCCATATCTCTTACTTCTTCCTAACTAATAGATGCCTAATAATATCTTCTGTTGCTAATAATCTCTTTTCAAAATCCGATGGGATGGCCACTGTTGCCTCGAGAAACAAAAACGAAAAAAACCCGCTTGTTTCCTGCTTTATTTTATAGGTTAGCGCTTTGAGCCCCGCATGGTCTTCTTTTGTAATTTTTACGTCTTTTAACCAACCCTTAACTGTTTCAAGTACTTTTTTTCTTTGCGCTTCGGTAAGTGATGGCCGAAAAACAAGCGCCAATTCGTAGACTCTCATAATTCTTTGTATTTTACCATTCCCCAAACCCCTAAAGCAAGAGCTAAAATTAACCGAAATTAACCGATATGGGATCGGAATAGCTTCGCGAAACGGTACAATGCTCATTCTCCAACCACCACGACTGCGTTTTCTTCGTTATTTGTGTCAATTGTCGCAGAAAAACTCGAAATCGTATACCCCGCAAGCGAAATATCTTTTTTAATAAGTGATCCATAATCAAAGAGTTCTTTTTTTAGCAGGATACTTACACCATAACTATCTTCACTTGACATTTTCTCAACCGAAAGAACTTTGTATCCAAAATCTTTCAGAATTTCCTTCATGGCATTGCCAGCTCCTATTTCACGGCTAGCATTCTTAACTAGTATTTTGACTGCCGACCGATCTAGTCCTGTTAGCATATCTACCCGCTCTGTTGGGTCGTACGAGGTTTTTGCAACCGATGGATTCACCTCCAAAAAAGGCAAAGGAAATGGCAATGTTGCGTCAATGAGCGTTTGATACGAAAGGAATCGATTTGCACCAATCCCCGGATCCATAAAGAAAACCCCCGAACTGTTGTACCCATAAATAACAACTGCATGTTCGCCCTTAATAACTGGCGTTGTGCCATACGACAAAGCAACATCGACTGCTTTTCCATGACCAACTTGTATCCATGCCATAACCAGATGCCCGGAAAAAATTGCTTTTTTAATCCCTTCGATATCTCCTTTTTTTATCGGCCGGGCAAACAAATTATATTCCCAAAACAAATCAATAAACGGCGGCGCATGGACACCGTAATAGTCTATCCCACCAAATTTTTGATTAAGATTGCTATATACTCTGTCGGGATTTCCAACCGCTAAATCCCCCATTCTCACCCCGATATTGGGATTTTGACTGGCCGGAATTTTGGCAATCAGCGCTTTTTCGGCACTAAGCTGGTTTTTTACCGCAAACAACTCGTCGTTGGTATAATGGTAAATAATTGCTGTTGCCGCGGCAAACTCGCAGCTTAAATTAAACACCTGCTTCCTTGGAACTACAGATAAAGCATATGCCGATGGAATTTTTGTTACATTATCCCCCAATGTAAACTGTGTTTTTTTCGAATTTGTTGGAACAGATTGTTGGGAAAAGATTTTTTTCTTTATCAAAAAATCCTCAATTGCTCTATTTGAAGACTGCTTATTAAAAACAACCACCCAAAACCAGATATAAAAACCAAAAAAAACAATCCCTGCTAAAAAAATAGCTTTCCTCATAACTTTACTTTACCATGAAATAACAATGTCTACACCTATTTACAAACTATAGGATCTATGATATACTTTTCTTATGGGGATAAACGAAGGCGAACCACTACGAAGACGCCCAGCTAGCTTCTCAAAAGATGACATAGGGAGTGGGCTTGCTGACCTTGCTCAAGGCTATGTAGGAATTGGGCTCCGTCCAGAAAACAGATATCGATTTGCTCAAGAATACAAAGGTTTAGCACAACGAGATTTTAGTCCAGATGATCATACTTGTCGAGTAAAAACAGCTGCGATGTTTACAGGATGCAAAATTACTTTGGCAGAATCTACAGATATTCAAAGCGCCGATCCTCAACAACCAAGTACTTATACAAACAATGTAAGACAAGCTCCGCGTGAAGAAATAAAAGCCCTTGTAATAGCTTTTGCCCAAGGCGGATACAAAACAGAAGAAGTTATAGAAGTATTAATAACAATTGGTATTGATACTACACCCTTAAATCCTGCAAAACCGTCGGCACAAAACACAACAGATATTGCATCTCTAGCTTGGAGTCTTAAAGAGCAAGGACTTTCTCGTATACAAATAGCACAAGCACTTTCCGAAAGGCTAGGAAGAAATATTTCAGAGGCACAAGTAATTCACGCGCTTAGAAAAAAACGCATTGAGGAAGGTTTAGGTAAAACTCAAGAAGATATGAAATTACAAAAGCAAATTATCTTATCTAAAATTAGAGACGCTGTTGAAAAATTTAAAAGAGAGCATCCAAATGAACCATTAAACAAAGCTTCTCTTGCCCGTGAATTAGGTCTTACCCCCCGTCACTTTGGAAAACTATATGGAGTCATATCCTAACTTCCGATTTTAAACTCCACTACATCCCCATCTTGCATAATGTAATCCCTGCCCTCAAATCTTGTTTTCCCAAGCTCCCTGGCCTTTTTCCACCCACCTACGGCAACAAAATTGTTATACGAAATAACTTCTGCTTTGATAAAATGTTGCATAAAATCTGTATGAATTACTCCCGCCGCATCTACTGCTTTTGTTCCTTTTTTAATAGTCCAGGCGCGGACTTCCTTCTCCCCCGCTGTTAAAAACGAGATCAACCCAAGAGTCTCATAGGCTTTTTGAATCAGCCGCTCTAAACCCGATTCCTCCAATCCTAAACCTTTTAAGTATTGTTTCTGTTCGTCCTCTGATAATTCTGCAAGTTCTGCTTCTATTTTTGCGGAAATTATAATTATTTCTCTTTTTGGCTTTTTCAGAAGCTGGCAATACTCATCTATAATTTTCT
>CAZIZQ010000013.1:0-441 GCA_964544105.1 uncultured Gammaproteobacteria bacterium
TCAATTAGGGTAAAGCCTTTTTGGTATTTCATGTAATAATCTATTGTTGCAGTAATCTAATTGTTCTGTCAAGTGAGAGATTTACGGGAATTTTTTAGGAAGAAGCAGCATAGCAATAAGAACAAATACTAGAACCAAAAATACTATTATTAGTATAATAGTCCGTTTATGAGATTGTTTTGGTGCAGCACCAACAGACACATTTTGGACTATAGAACTTTTCTTCGTTGGTATAGAGTTAAGAAGCGGAAAATTATTCTGTTTAAGAAATTCGTATTTATCGAAAAAAACAGCAAATGATGCAGTAATATCATCACCTTCTTTTGCTCCTACAATAACAGTAGGTGTAATTGCGGCTACAAGTAGACCACTGGCATCGAACGCGTTTTTTATGGCAAGACAAAAATCTTTGTTTGCTACCACCACTTTTATGCCGTTTTC
>CAZIZQ010000013.1:451-7368 GCA_964544105.1 uncultured Gammaproteobacteria bacterium
GTAACCGGCTGCTCTTGTTCTTTTGTGATACCTGCGTAATCTTTTTCAAAATATACACTTTCAGAAATAACAATAATACATTCTTTAACAGACAGCTTGTTATTGACAATAAATGCTTTAATAGATTCTGCAAAAGCTTTTGGATCTATGACATCTAAATCTAATATCTCTGTTGGCAAAAAATTATAGCGTAAAGGCTTAGCATCTTTACTATTATCCTGGTAATAAAATCCACTTCGTTGTACATATAATACTGCTTGTTGTTGTGTCATAGAATTATTCCACCTCCTTCCAGGATAGCACAGTTAAAATAGAATTCGTATAATCTGCTTGTACCTGTATCTGCCGCGTGATGCCATTTGCATAAGCAACTGATGTAATAGTTTTTGGGTTTGTACCAGCAACAGATATAGTAATTGTACCATTTGGTAAAACGAGTTGTTCGCCACTATAGCTTGGATCGCGAAGCAATAGCAACAATGCATTTTCCGCGCCAGACTCTGCCAAATAATACACTTCATTAGACAATTCCAAGGTTGTGCCGGTTTTTGCTTGTGTCAGCGTAACAATAACAGCAGCAGAGGTAATGGTTATGGCAACAATAGAAAAGAAAAGGAGCGTTACCAATGCCTGGCCTGTTTGTGAATTAAATATTTTCATCTAAGTCCTATCGTTGTTTCAATTTTACGTTCTTCCTTGCCGGACGTGCGTGTGGTTTTGCTTTGGACAGTTGCAGAAATTTGTATAGCAGTTTTGCCCCCGTTGTTTCCTACCTGTCTAAAAGAAATATTTTTTATTGTTGTTTCAAAACTATTTAGAGAACTTGTATTTCCACTTGCTGTATAAACTAATACCCCGGATTGTGTAGCATATGTTTGTGTAATTCCTCCTCTTGTAACAGTAAGTGTACCGCTGGGTGTTGACTCAAGTGTTGGAGTAACAATTGTGTCTGCTTTTCGAATATCTGACGTTAGACGGGATAATATAAATTTTGCATCCATATCTACCCCAGCCGTTGCTTGTGATTCAAGTTGTACATCAAGGCTTGATGCAAAAAGATCTACCATAACTACCAGCAATAAGGATAATAATCCTATATATATAAGCATCTCGACTAATGTAAATCCTTTTTGTTTTTTCATGGTGAATAGTTTACCGTCATATCATAAAGTGTTGGTGTGGCATTTTGGTCGGTTGTCGAAAGGTATGCTTTGTAGCGAAAACATCTGCCCGGATTTGCGTAATTTGCATCTGCTAAAACAGGAATCATGCCCATATTGCCAAAATAGGTACTGCCTGTCCCATCCGGCCCGCGGTAATCAAACGGTGCAACCGAACAACTATTGCCAATAGCATTTGCTACCGCGACCTGAAACGCAATGGCTGTCTGGGGAGGATTAGCTACTGTTGCGATGAATGAATTAAAAGCGGCACTAGCCGTTGCATCAAATGTGCTTGATTCAAATGTGCCGGAAGCGCTATACAATCCACCACCCGGACCGCCCCGAATAATTTTTAATTCATTATTTGCATCTCCGGTAATAATATACGAGAATGCATCTGCATCCGCCTCCAAAACTGAAGCAACGCCGTTAATGCCTGTTGCTATATTCATTCCTCCGCATCGGGTTGGATTTCCTTCATTTGCAATATCAATTACCTGGTATTGTTCGCCGCCAAGACCAACAATAATCGCTTTATTTGCAGTGACAACTGTGGTCCCTTTTGGGTCTAAATCCCCGGTGTTATATGAGCCGACTGTATTATAAAAATTGGGAAACGGCCACCAAGGCGGCGGATCAGATGGAGATATATCAACAATGAAAAATTCATTTCTGACTGAAGTATGTTTTGTCGTTACATACGCGCGCGTGGCCGCACTATTGACAAAAATATCACGGGCACCAAGACCATTTAGAAAAGCAATTCCCTTAATTGACAGAGTTCTACCATCTGGGCTGACCATAATTTTATGCAATTGAATAATTCCATCAAGCGATACATATGCGTAGTCGCCAACGACCTTCACTTTTGTCGCCGTCCCTAAAAGGGACACAGACCCTAACTGCGGGCGGGATCCAGCCCTGCTGGAAAGATCAAAGGTGTAAAGTTTATCTTCTACTGTCACAAATCCAATATTCTCAGAAACAAAAACGCTGGTTCCTGATTTGTTTCCCGGCGCGTCAAAATATCCAACTTCGGAATACCTATTATCACCATCTTTATGAGATAAATCAACAATAACAACTTCTTTACTATTTGTATCTGTTGCTAAATATGCGTAGTTTGTTTCTCCATATACATCATTTGTCTTATAACCATCAAATGTGCCAACCAACGTCCCGCTTGGACTGCTGGTGTTTGTAATATTCACATTGGCAAAAGAAACGCCGGATGCATTTTCTCCGGTACCGGTAAATACCCTGCCTTCTATTGCCGAAATCGCGTTTGCCACCCCCTGTTTTGGTAAGTCAACTTCTGATGTGATAGTTTGGGGTTTGCACCAATCGGCATTCCCACCTTCTGCCAGTGTTACTTCACCATTTGTGGATACGGATACGTTTGTTTTTGTGCCAGCATTAAAATCGCTTTGTGTACTTTCGGAAAATGTCTGATTGGAAAGATACCTGGTTAGATACATCGTGGCAGAAATTGTTGAAATGTAGGGTTTTGTCCACCAAACAGAAGAAATTACCAGCTTGGTTGACGGATCTATAACACCACCAGACGCCACCAGGACACCAGCTGTATCTCTTTGTGCATCTAAAATTGTTATGCTTCTAAAAAGATCGTCTTTTGTCTCTATACCGGGAGTAAGCACCCACGAAGACCCCGAGGCAACAGGATAATATGTCCCATTTGCTGAAAACGCATTCCAATCTTTTTCCCGTATTAACCGAGTTATCTCCATCAAATCCTGCAAGCTGGGTAATGCTAAAACCCGTTGTTTATTTTCTGCCTTGCCATCGCGGGACAACAAGAAACTGCTAAAAATTACTGGGATAATAATTCCTGCAAATGCGATTGCCAGCAAAAGTTCCACCAGTGATTGACCAAGGCTGTTTTTCATATTACTCAAGCGTATCCAATACTCCCAGTTTATTTATATTTATTGTTTTTGTTTCATTGTTTTGGGTATTTTTAATCGTAATTTCGTGCATGTTATCGTTATATCCAATAACTTCTCCAGTCATTTTGGCAAATGTCAAAGTGTTATTAGGAAGCAAAATAGACGAAAACTCTACATTATTGCCCAATGGCACGACAAAATTCTCTGATCCGGTAAAAAGCGTGTAGCTATTTTGGGAAAAATACAGCCCGCTTGTCTCTTGAGACATGGCTTTTATCTGTTGAGATTTTATATCTGATACAAGAGTAGTTATACTACTATGCAGAGATGATTTTTCTACTGCGTTAAAAACATTTACTGAAACAATGCCAAAAAGTGTGGCAAAAATACCAATTACAGTAACAAGTTCCAATACAGTAGCGCCTTTTTCTTTCATCGGCCGGTGATTTGACTGATTAAATTATAAATCGGGGCAATAATCGCAAGCATCATGCCGCCGATTAGCACACCAACAAACACCAGCATAACAGGTTCGATAAGGGCGGTTACTGCTTTTAGTTTGGTCGATACTTCATATTCGAAATGCTCGGATATATCTAGCATGGACTTGTCCAAACTGCCGCTGTGTTCGCCAGCTTCGGTGATTTTAATAAATATATTTGGTACAACATTCTTTGCCATAAGTAGTCCTTCGGAGAGTTTTTTTCCTCCCATAACTGCATCTTTGCATTGCCGAATGACGGCTTTTAAGTCATTTCTGGTAACCGTATCCTGGGCAAGCTCCAAAGCACTGGTAATTGGTATTCCTGCCTGAAGCAATAAATACAGGCTCCTTGAAAACCTGGTTAAATCTATTTGCTTCATTAAATCATTAACTACCGGAAGTGATCCAAGAAGCGAAAGAAGTAATCCCCGTTTTTTCTTAGCAAGATAAATTACCAGAACAATAAAAACAATTGATCCAATTGCAGAAACTACTTTATATTCGAGCACAAAATTAGAAATTGTAATTAGTATCTTTGTTGGAAGAGGTAAATCTACATGAAGTTTTAAGAAAACTGATGAAATTTTGGGTATAACAAATGTAATCATAAGCAGTAATACACATCCAAAAACCCCAACAATAAAAATAGGATACATAAGCGCCGATTTTACTTTATCGGTAAATTCTGCCTGTTTTTTAATATCATTGCGAATATCCCGCAGTGTCACCTCCAGGGTTCCTGCTTCTTCCGAGGCTTTAATAATCTGGATGGTCACCTTGTCGAATACTTTGGGAAACTTCATAAACGAGGTTGAAACATGCTGTCCTTGAGAGATGTCATCCTTTAAGACCTGCAGGACTTTTTTCTGGCTGTTCTTTGCCCCATCTAAAAGAGCATCTACCGCGTCAAGAATTGGAATTCCAGCAGATAACATAGTGGCAAAGTTACTAATTAACCCTATTTTTTCGTTGGTAGATAATGTAATATTTTCTGTCTTCATGCCGATTCGACTTTGGTAACTCGCAGTACTTCTTCAATACTAGTTGCACCCTTTACAACTTTTTGTAAACCATCTTCCATCATTGTTGTCATGCCGTCGGCAATTGCCTGTTTGGTAATCACATCGGAATTGCTTCTTTTGGCAATTAAATCCCGAATAGAAGAATTAACAACCAATACTTCAAAAATACCAATTCGCCCGGCATAGCCGGTAAAATGACAAATTTTACAACCCTGGCCTTTGTAAATAGTAAATTTATCTTTATCACCAAAATATTTAAGAATCATTTCGAGTGGAATATTTTGGGTCAGTTCCTGTTTTTGGACTGTGTAGGAGGTTTTGCACATATCACATATTTTACGCAGTAATCTTTGAGCCACAATCACGGTAACAGTTGAAGCCACAAGAAACGGCTCCACATCCATATCGATAAGCCTAGGAATAGCCGACGGCGCATCATTGGTGTGGAGGGTAGAAAGCACTAAATGACCGGTTAAGGCGGCATTAACGGCAATCCCTGCTGTTTCACTATCTCGAATTTCTCCCACAAAAATAATATTTGGGTCCTGGCGTAAAAGAGATCGTAAGCCATTGGCAAAAGTAAGGTCGGTTTTAGGATTTGCCTGGACCTGGTTAACTCCGGCAATTCGGTATTCAACAGGGTCTTCAATGGTAGTAATATTTTTTTCCCTGGTATTAAGTATTTTAAGAATAGCGTAAATACTGGTGGTTTTACCGCTACCGGTAGGTCCGGTAGATAAAATCATGCCATACGCTTTTCGAAATGCTTTATTAATTTTTTCCAAATCATGCTGGTTCATTCCCAAATCTATCAATGAAAACTGGCGAAAATGTGACGATAAAAGACGCATAACAA
This sequence comes from uncultured Gammaproteobacteria bacterium, assembly GCA_964544105.1. Taxonomy (GTDB): domain Bacteria; phylum Patescibacteriota; class Microgenomatia; order Levybacterales; family UBA12049. The sequence continues at coordinate 5,884 of CAZIZQ010000013.1, forward strand.
CTTTTTCTCCCTCAACAATTGGGATAATCGACACACGAATATCAAGTTTTTCCTCTTCCAGCTGTATTCTCATTTTCCCATCCTGGGCGCTTAAATGCTCATCAGTCCGAAGCCGTGAAAGCACTTTAATTCTGGTTACAATCCGCTCGTGTAAATTTTTGGGGAAATACAACACATCGTGTAAAATGCCGTCTATACGAAATCTAACAAGTGAATTACTTTCTTTTGGCTCTATATGCACATCGGACGATCTATCCTGATAGGCGTAATCAATAAGCAAATCAACAATTTTGGCAATTGGCGCCTCATCAAGCTTCTCCTGTCCCGACACAAGTCCATCACCTGCGGCCATAATAAGCTCGTCAAAGGCTTTTTTTAGGTCTTTTCTATATATCCTTAGGGCATTATCGATATCCCGTTCGGTGGCAAAACTTACTGTTACTTTTTGTCCGGTTTTTTTGACAATGAGGTCACGCACCTCGGTATTTGTTGGGTCTGCCATAGCAATTTTAATACTATGATCGTCCCTGGCATAGGCAATAACTTTTTGCTTTCTGGCAATTTTTTGGGGAATTATACGAAAGACTTCATCCGGAATAGAAATGTTGGAAAGAATAACAAAAGGAAGTTTAAGAAAATCTGCAATAAGCAATCCCAGGTTTTGATCTGAAATGACATCCCTCTCGATTAAAACATTTTCAAAGGTGCTAGTGGAATTTTCGGCAAATTCGGACAACTCCTGCAGTCCAGTTTCATTTAGAATACCTGTTTTAAGGATAAGTGTTTTTAGTTGTTCTTCTGTAATAATCATTGCTTAGTATAGGAATATATTTTAGAAAGAAGCAAATCAAAATCGTAAAAACTTTTGTTAACATAATCAACCGCTCCCAGATCTTTTGCTTTTTTGACATCGTCTTCCTGACCAAGTGAAGAAAAAACAATCACCGGAATGTTTTGCACAAGTGTATTGCTTTTTATTGATTGCAGTACTTCGAATCCGTCTTTTTTGGGCATAATAATATCGAGTAAAATAAGGTTGGGCTTGCTGTCGAGAATTTTTAATATGGCATCATCACCATCTACAGCTATGACCACCTCAAAACCTTTTTCAGTTAATTTATTTGTATAGAATTTTTGGTAGAATGTATCGTCTTCTGCTAACAAAATTTTCATATTTTCTCCTCTATTTGTTTTACTTTATCGATCAAATTTGCAAGCACTTCTTGCGAGAGGGAACTTGTCTTATTTTTTATATTGTACAAAGTATCTTCAATCGTTTTTGCCAAGTCTCCTATTTCTTTTTCACCCATAAGATAACTCTTGCTCTTTAACGTGTGAGCATTTCTATAGGCAACTTCAATTTCGCCCTTTTCTAAGCCACTTTTTATAGCCTGCACATTTTCTTTTGCAGTTTGTACATAAAGTGCGGTAAAAGAAGATAAATTTGTCATATATATTTACTATGCGGTAAAATTCCCCTCTTGT
>CAZIZQ010000013.1:7397-25215 GCA_964544105.1 uncultured Gammaproteobacteria bacterium
AAACAAAGATTTTTTTTGCATAATTACCAGTAATGGCGAGAAACAAGTATGTTCTCTGGTTTTCGGAAGTTGGAAAAGACGACGTTAATCTGGTTGGAGGAAAAGGAGCAAATCTTGGCGAAATGACCAAGGCCAAATTCCCCGTCCCGCCAGGATTTATTATCACCGCCCAAGCCTACTACACCTTCTTACGCGCAAATAACCTTCAAACAAAAATTAAAAATATCCTCTCAACCGCGAATCTTGAAAAACCCGAATCACTGGCGCAAGTGTCAAAACATATTAAAAAATATATTATGGAGGGCGAAATTCCGCAGGATTTGGTTAAAGAGATTTTTGCTGCGTATAAAACGCTAAGCGGCCCATTAGACGATGCTTTGGTTGCTGTTAGATCTTCAGCAACTGCAGAAGACCTTCCAACAGCCAGCTTCGCCGGACAGCAGGATACCTATCTTAATGTAAAAGGCGAGGCAACACTTATTCATAAAGTAAAAATGGCCTGGGCATCGCTTTTTGGCGAGCGGGCAATTTTTTACCGGGAAGAACAAAAATTCAGCCACTTCAAAGTTGGCATTGCTATTCCGGTCCAAAAAATGGTCCAGTCAGAAAAATCCGGCGTCATGTTTACTCTCGACCCAATTACCAATGACAAAACAAAAATTGTTATAGAAGCAATTTACGGACTAGGTGAACTAATTGTCCAGGGAGCAGTCACGCCTGACCACTACGAGGTTTCAAAAAAAGATATAAAAATTCTTTCGAAAGAATGTGCCGTCCAAAAAACCATGCTAAAAAAAGCCGGAGCAGAAAATAAAGAGGTTAGCATTCCAGAAAAAGAAAGAGGTAAGCAAAAAATTACCGATAACCATATTATGGATCTTGCGTTGCTAGCAAAAAGACTAGAGAAACACTACTACTTTCCCCAAGATGTTGAATGGGCTATCGAAAACAATACTATTTACCTGGTACAGACTCGTCCTGTTACAACCGCGGGCAATGTTGTGTCACAAAACGTTAGTAGCATTGTAGGAGCAGCTATTATTGTAAAAGGTAGTCCGGCAAGCCCAGGCATTGCCTCGGGTCCGGCGCGTATATTAAAAAGTGTTAAAGAAATTGGATTAGTAAACAAAGGTGATGTTTTGGTCGCAGACCAAACAAATCCGGATTTTGTTCCTGCTATGAAAAAGGCTGTAGCAATTGTTACTAATAGTGGCGGCCGGACTTCTCACGCCGCAATAGTTTCTCGAGAGCTTGGTATTCCAGCAGTAGTAGGAGCGGAAAACGCGACAAAATTGATTAAAAATGGCATGATGATTACTGTTAATGGCATTGTGGGAGAAATATATAAAGGGGCCCATCTTCAAAACGACAGCACCAAAAAACAATTAGAAAACCAAGGCAGAGTAAAAACGAAAACAAAAGTATACGTTAATTTAGCGCAGCCTGATTTGGCCGAAAAAATTGGGAAAATGCACGCCGATGGCATTGGACTGCTGCGAGCAGAATTTATGATGGCAAATATTGGCACCCATCCAAAGAAAATGGTTAAAGACGGCAAGGGCAATATATTTACAGAGAAGATGACCGAAAAGCTTCTTCTTTTTTGTAAGGCCTTTTCACCACGCCCTGTTGTATACAGGGCTTCTGATTTTAAGACCAACGAATACCGTAATCTTATTGGTGGAAAAGAATATGAGCCGCACGAGGAAAATCCCATGCTTGGATATAGAGGAGCATTTCGTTATATGAGTGATCCCGATGTGTTTAGTTTAGAACTTGCAGCAATTAGAAGAGTGCGGGAAAAACATAAATATACTAATCTTTGGTTAATGATTCCTTTTGTTAGAACTGTCCAGGAATTAGAAGGGGTATTAAAACTTGTTGAAAAGGCTGGACTTAAACGCAGCTCTACATTTAAATTATGGGTGATGACAGAAATACCTTCCAACGTAATTTTACTTGAAGACTTTATTAAGCTCGGCATAGATGGAGTTTCTATCGGCTCAAATGATTTGACTATGCTTATCCTTGGAACAGATCGAGACAACAGCGAGGTCTCAAGCATTTATGACGAGCGTAATCCCGCAGTGCTATGGGCGTTTGAAAAAATTATTACTACAGCAAGAAAACATAACGTTAGTATATCTATGTGCGGCCAGGCACCGTCGCAATACCCGGATTTGGTCGAAAAATTAGTTAAATGGGGTATCTCATCTGTTTCGGTATCTCCAGATGCCATTGGCATTACCCGGCAAAACATTCACCAAGTCGAGAAAAAACTATGGCCATAATCCAACACGTTACTGCCCGAGAGATTCTGGATTCCCGAGGCAACCCAACGACAGAAACAACAATTGTTTTGGCTGACACAACAACTGCTTGCGCTTCTTGCCCAAGTGGAACCTCAACCGGCACCCACGAAACTGTGGAATTACGGGATAACGACCAAAACAGATATAACGGTAAAGGAGTACTCCAAGCAGTAAAAAATATTAACGACACAATAGGTCGTGTACTTGTTGGAAAAGATGCAGCGAATCAAAAAGAAATTGATAACCTTCTTATTTCCCTCGACCCTACCCCAAACAAAGCAAAACTTGGGGCAAATGCAACACTCCCTGTCTCGATTGCTGTTGCTAGGGTACAAAGCACATTTGAAAAAATTCCACTCTTTCGCTACATCCAAAAAATAGCCGGCACCAACGAAATAACACGCATACCAACTCCTCTTTTTAACATTCTTAATGGAGGAAAACACGCAGGCGGCAACATAGATTTTCAGGAATTTATGGTAATTCCCAACCTCAAAACACCATTTTCCGAAGGGCTCCACAGGGTAGTTTCTGTCTATATGGCACTTAAAAAAATCCTTGAACAAAAAAATCTTCCCACACTTATTGGCGACGAGGGGGGTTTTGGCCCCACACTTAACAACAATGAAGAAGCGCTACAGCTTATAAAACAGGCCATAGAAGCAGCCTGCTTTACGTTTGCCGAAGATATGTTTGTCGGACTAGATGCCGCCTCTGATAGTTTTTACAAAGACGGCAGGTATTTTCTAAAAGAGAAACCTCAAGGTATAACATCCTCGGAAGTTATCGATATGTACAATAATCTAGCTTTGAAATATCAATTATTATATTTAGAAGACGGGCTTTGGGAAGATGATTTTGACAACTGGTCGCTTTTGGTTAATAAACTCTCTAACACACAAACAATTGTTACTGGCGATGATCTTTTAGTTACAAACCCGAAAAGACTACAAATGGCAATAGAAAAAAGAGCTGCTACAGGTATTATTATAAAACCAAATCAAATAGGCACAGTCAGTGAAACAATAGATGTAGTGAAAATTGCAAAACAGGCAAATATAAAAACCATTGTTTCCCATAGAAGTGGAGAAACAAACGACGATTTTGTTGCTGATTTCGCGGTGGGAATACAGTCTGACTTTGTAAAATTCGGAGCCCCGGCTCGAGGCGAACGAGTAGCGAAGTACAATAGATTGTTACAAATCGAGTCTGAAATACAAATGGCATAATGGCTTATTTAATACTTGTTCGTCATGGAGAATCATTATGGAATGCCCAAGGGATTTGGACTGGTCTTACCAACATTCCTCTTTCCGAAAAAGGTAAAATTGAGGCAACAGCAGCTGCGGAAAAAATAAAAAATCTCCCCATAGACGAGATGTTTACCTCTGTCCTTTCCCGGGCAATAGATACAGGTACAATTATTATTGACCATATCGGAAAATCGGGTATTCCAATTACTCAAGACAAAGCCATAAACGAAAGGGACTATGGCGATTTTACCGGAAAAAATAAATGGGAAATCCAAAAACAGGTAGGCGAAAAACAATTCCAGGTAATTCGCAGAAGTTGGAACTTTCAAATTCCAAACGGTGAATCGCTAAAACAAGTCTACGAACGCGTTGTCCCATATTACGAAAAAACAATATTGCCAAAACTAAAATCCGGAACAAATATCTTAGTCTCCGCCCATGGTAATTCCTTACGGGCACTGATTAAATATCTTGAAAACATTGCCGACGTTGATATCCCAAATCTCGAACTCCCAACCGGCGGCATCTACGTCTACCAAATAGACCAAAACGGTCAAGTCTTATCCAAACAAATCCGCTAAATCTCTCTGCCTCTTGTAACATACGCGTTATGAAATATTGTCGCGTAATGCCGTATATCTTGCTCGCTAAAAGACAAAAGGAGGCTAAAGAAAAATTTTCCTTCATCGCTTGATTGCATGTCAATAATACGTTCTCTTTCTTCAATAGAAGCCTTTGCAAAACGAAAAACTTTGTTGCGAAACGAGCTTAAAAATTGATCTACTTCTTTACCATCTTTTCTTTCTTCTCGAATAAGAGCATCTACCCGAAACTTGATTTTTTGGTATTGTCCATCCTCAGGTGTTATACCATGCGCTCTCAATGCCCTCACTAATTCATTCCAGTTTTCGGGTACACCCAAGAGCCGCCCAAATGCTGCAACTTCCCCCCGAGTCAAAACAAGAAGCTGAGAATGTATCTCTCTTTGCTCACTACTATCCAATGTATTTTTTCTGGCTGGCGCAGGTGATACAGTTCTGCTTTGCATTGCTGCAGCCATCTCCAAAACCACATTATCCAGTGCTATGCCATTTTCTGTTGGAAAAAACGAGAGAAGAAACTGAAGTTTTTCATTACTTTGTATTTTTTCTACAACAGCCCGTTTGTATGCTTGATATGTCTTAAGGTCTTCGGCAATTTCTAAAACAAGGCTTTCTGAATCCTCTATAACTACTCCTGCTTCAAGCCCGGTAACAATATTATTCAATCTTTCTATCTCGCGCACTGAAAACTGTCCTTGTCTTTGTAATATTTTTCTTCGTACCTCGTCTGCACGAGGATCCCTAAGCATACAAGCAAGCAAAAACATTTTTTCCTCACCCACTGCAAATTCTATCTCCTGCTCATTATCTACCAAAACAGGAGGCGGCAGTAATGCCTGACCAACTGGTAATTCACCATCCCGATCAAGAGGTAATGCATCCGAAAGTGGTGGGGATGCAACAAATGTGGTAACTGCTGCACTATCAAAAACAGTTCCTGTTTTTGGACGCATAGGTTTAGAAATATCTACTGTTCTTGTTCCATCTCTGTATTCGGCAATCATATCTATAAGTGCAGCGTAACCTCTTCTAAAAGTTTCATCATCCGCTATCATTATTTTATTTGGTGATGTATCAACGCCAATAGAGACTAACGCTTCTTTTAACAACCTAAGCATTCTCCTATCGGTAAGACTTACACCTGCAGCACGAAGAATGTCTAACGACCAATGGCTTTCACGAGGATTCGCTTGTAACCAAGCCTCAAGCCTTTCATCAGGTGTTGGTTCTGCTAATAAGGAGGTTGGGGAAGGCAGTTCTTTGTGTGCGGCAGCGGGCGGAATAATTATTTCAGGAGCAAAAATAGAAACCTCAAGGTTTCCGACACCAAACTTATCTAAAACTGCTAATATTTCCCCTGGAAAAGGCTCCAACTTAAGGCCTTCTTGATTAAGTTCTGCCCTCTTTTCGGAGTATTGCCTGGCCATACCAGCAGCGGTTTTGGGATCGCGTCCTGAATCTAAAACAGGATCAAGAATTGAGGCCCTAAAATCCAACAGTAGCTCTCTTTTGTGTTTCACGTCTGCCAGCCGTTTTTCAACAATTTGATTTGCAAATTTGTCAACAACCTCTTTTGCCGATGGCATATCTATTTTATCCTTTTAAGCATTACCGCATCTTGTGTATACACCATATCCCCCTCAAAATCAATAACAATTTCCACCTTAGAGGTGGAACAGATACGCCACCTTGGGTATTTTATTTAACCCTTGCATATCCCTCACATCTCATCTACGATAAAAATGTCTATGATGATGTCAAAAAATATTATTAAAAAAACAAAGCAGCAGAAAGAGGCGGCAAATTTGCCCGGCTACGAAAATGCATACAAAAAATTTTCTTGGGTAACTGTCGAAAAAGACCTTGCGTCATTTGGTCATCACAAGCTTAATGCGGCATACATTGCTGTGGACGTCAATGCCCAAAACTTTCGAAAAAACAAGATTGCCCTCTATTTCGAATCCGAGCAGGGTATAAAAGAGCAATATACGTTTGCACAACTTTCGGAAAGCTCAAACCAATTTGCAAATGTACTTACTCATCAGGGAATTAAAAAAGGAGAACGGGTGTTTATTTTTCTTCCCCGAATCCCCGAGCTATTTATCTCATTTTCGAGTATTTTAAAAGTCGGCGCAATTGCCGGCACGCTTTTCTCGGCTTTTCAGGAAGAGGCTCTATTTGACAGATTGGAAAACAGCGGCGCTACAATAGTTATTACCAATGCCGAATTATTCCCCCGTCTTGAAAAAATTTGGAAAAAACTCCCCCACCTTAAAAAAATTATTATTGTGGAACGTGGCGCATTTGAATTCCCCCACCACCAACACATTTTATACTTCCATAAAGAATTAAAAAAAGCAGACAAAGAATTTACTGCAAAGCAGATGAAAAAAGACGATCCCGCATTTATGCTTTACACATCTGGGACTACCGGTAAGCCAAAAGGAATTGTGCACAAACACGAAGCAATTATCCAACAATTCATTACAGCCAAGTGGGTTTTGGACTTAAAAGAAGATGATGTCTACTGGTGTACTGCAGATCCGGGATGGGTAACTGGTATCGCGTACGAAATTTTAGGTAGTTTTGCCAACGGCGCATCAGCAATTACCTTTGACGGCAGGTTTAACGCCGACCGCTGGTATACAATTTTGCAGGATTACAAAGTAACCGTGTGGTATACAGCCCCAACCGCAATCAGAATGCTTATGGCAGAAGGGAGTGAAAAAGTAAAAAAATATAATCTTTCCTCCTTACGACATATGGCCAGCGTTGGCGAACCTCTTAACCCCGAAGCATTATTGTGGGGACTAAAAGCATTTGGCCTCCCCTTTCACGATAACTGGTGGCAAACAGAGCTTGGGGCCATGTGTATTGCCAATTACCCTTCGATGGATATAAAAGTTGGTTCTATGGGGAAACCGATTCCGGGAGTTATTGCGGGAATTGTTGATGAAAAAGGTAATACTGTTCCCAATAATCAGGAAGGAAATCTAGCTCTCAAACCAAATTTCCCCTCCCTAATGAAAGAGATTTGGAAAAACAAAAAAAAGTACCATTCTTACTTTGTCAACAATTGGTACATCTCGGGTGATCGGGCATGGAGGGATAAAGATGGTTACTTTTGGTTTGTTGGTAGGGCCGATGACATTATAAAAACATCCGGAGAAAGGGTTGGCCCCTTCGAAGTAGAATCAGCACTTATCGAGCACCTAGCGGTTGTTGAAACTGGAGTGATTGGCAAACCCGACAAACTACGGGGAGAAATAATTAAGGCATTTGTGGTATTAAAAAAAGGCATCGAGCCGACAGAGGAATTAAAAACAGTCCTACAAGAGCATGTCAAAAAACACTTGGCAGGACATGCATATCCAAGAGAGATTGAGTTTGTTGATAAGCTGCCAAAAACCAGAAGTGGAAAGATTATGAGAAGAATACTTAAAGCTAAAGAACTTGGCCTCCCCATCGGCGACACCTCGACACTAGAGGAATACTAAATCTGTACATTGCCACTTTGTAGTTCGCGACCAATATCGTATCCTGTTAAAGCCTTAAATGCAACAACCATTTCACCAATCGAAAATCCAGGCTGGTCAGTTTGTAGAGCAAAATTCGCCAATGCAAGACCATATCTAAGCAATAGGTTTTTTGTTTCATTTCTATTCCCATCAAAATTCGAAATACCATATACAATTTTACTCCCTCCCGTTTTTATTCTATTCAAAATATCATTTCGCAGTTCCAAAAGAAAGAATATTAAACCGACTTTTCGAGGAAATGGACTAGTAGGTAAAAGTTCTTCCAGATCGCTTTCCGAAACACTCACATCAAAACCAGTTATCTGCTCGAATAGCGTCATTCCCTGTCCTATTATCTCTGCCGCTTCTTCTTCGGGAATAAATGCATCATATTTAGACATTGCCTCTGCCAATACACCTGCGGCATCTGCCCGACTTGCAACATCCAGTTGTTGTTCTAATAAATATTTTTGGTATTCCCCGTGAAACACCTCTGCGTAGGAAAAAACGTCTTTTCTATACACTTCTGGCAGCGGGTTAGAAAGAGAAAAACCGATAGTATCTCTTTCATGAGGAATACTATTATAAGCAAGCTCGGCATCTGAGCCTTCCGGGAAAACCGGCTCAAGCAACCGAAATGACGTAGCTTTTTCTTGAAGTGAAAGCATATAAGAATGCATTTTAAGAGGTTTAGCTTATGAAGTCAACTTTTTCCCAAACCACCACTCTTTTAAAATCCCAAGCCCGACGGTGGAAATTAGGTAGGCAACTGCAGGGACAATGGCCGAAAAGAACGGCTTGTCTGCATCAATTGATACCAAGAAAATAACAACCAAAATATAAGTTGAAGCAGCAATAAATATTTTTCGAGTCCAGCTTGTTTCCCAGGCCTTATCTTTTTCCACCCGAGCATTCCGCTCTTTTATTTTTTCGATTTCCTTTTGCAACTCTTCAATTTCTTTCATAAGAAAATAGTATCACAAATTCACCCTTTGGATTTGTTTTTTCAAAATGTAAAAGTGAACTTGAGATAGTTTCTCTTCGAATTTCCTCATGTATTTTTGTTAACTCCTTTGCAATAACAACTTCAATATCACCAAAAACTTCTTGTAATTCTCCTAACGTTTTTACCAACCGATGAGGTGCCTCAAAAAGAATAATCGTTGTTTTTATTGAAAGAGCAAAAAGATCGGTAAAGAGTTTTTTTCTGTGTCCTTCTTTTTTAGGTGGATATCCAATAAAAAGAAACTTGTCTGTTGGCAAACCAGAACTAACAAGCGCAGAAATAACAGACGATGGCCCAGGAATAGACTCTACCCGTATCCCTTCCTGGATGCACAAACGCACTAACTTAAAACCAGGATCAGAAATTGTTGGTGTCCCTGCATCTGACACAAGAGCAATGTTTAAACCATTTTTTAGGGCAGTAATAATTTCTGGAATTCGCTGCAGTTCGTTTTGTTCGTAATAAGAAATCAGGTCAGGTTTGTTTATTTGTAATGTCTTAAGCAAATTTCCTGTTTTTCTTGTGTCCTCGCAAGCAATGCCATCAACAGATTGTAGTATTTCTATTGCCCTTATGGTAATATCTTGTAAATTCCCAATTGGGGTAGCAACAACATATAACGTGCCCATCCTAACTATTATACGTATTTTCGAATAAGCCCGCAAACTTTCCCCTGAATTGCGACTGTATTTGGGTAGATCGGGTCCATGGTGGCATTTGCCGGTTTTAATATAACCCGTCCGTTTTCCCTATAAAATCGCTTGAGCGTTGCTAAATTATCGTCCACCATAGCCACAACAATATCACCGTTTGTGGCCTCGTTAGCCCGTTCGATTACCACATAATCACCATCTAAAATACCATCTTCTATCATAGATTGACCTTTAACTTGTAAAACGTAGGCAATTTTTTTACCACTAATCATAGAAGCCGAAATCTGAACAGTGGCATTTGGATCGGTATGTGGCTCAAGAGGTTGCCCTGCTGCAATAAAACCCATAAGCGGTAGTTCCATCGATGGCTGTGTCCCAAGAGCTGCGTCAGTTACTTTTTGGTCAAGAATTTTTAGCACCCGGGTATTCCCATCTACTTTTTGAATGTATCCTTTTTGGACAAGGGAACGAATAATAGAATGAACTGTAGAAATACTTCTATGATCAGTGGCGGTTGCAATTTCCTGCAGTTTTGGAGAGTAGCCGTATTGCTTTTGAAACTGGGCAATAAACTCTAAGATCTCTCTTTCTTTTTTATATATAACTCCTGCCATATATATTTTATACGAAATATTCGAGAATTTTGTCAATATGTCATATTACAAACAAACTAGGTCAATTTTAATATATTGCAAAAAGAAAAGAACAAGAGTAGGATAAATAATATGACTGACGATTCATTATTAAAACAACTTGGAAAATTAATCGATACAAAACTTGAGCCAATTAAAAAACAGTTGGGTGTAATTACCGCTAAGCTTACGACTCATGATAAAAGATTTGATGCTCATGATGGTAAGTTTAAATCAATTGATGCAAAATTCGAATCAATCGAGAAAAAACTTACCTCGCATGATATAAGGTTTGATTCACTCGAGAAACAAATTAAGCAAAGCCAAGAAGAAACTATAGAGGTTCTTTCTGAACTTATACATGCAGGATATAACATGCACGAAAAAAGAATCACAAATATAGAAAAGCATCTCCACTTGCCCCAAGTACATGGATAAATAAAAGCCGTCTCTTCAGTCAATAGTACGATAGTGCTGTACACACCAGGTGTGTGGTAGCTAGACACATAAAAGGGTATTTGTGTATATGCTACAATGCTTTTATGAAATTCCAGCTTGTTTCGTCATTTAAACCAACCGGTAACCAACCTCAAGCAATTCAACAAATAACAAAAAACCTACAATCAGGCAAAAAAAACCAGGTTTTGCTTGGGGTTACCGGCAGTGGCAAAACATTTACCATGGCAAACGTGATACAAGCAGTCCAACGGCCAACACTCGTAATCTCCCACAATAAAACCCTGGCCGGGCAGCTCTACCAAGAATTTAGGGATTTTTTTCCTAAAAACGCCGTCTCTTATTTTGTTTCGTATTACGACTACTACCAACCCGAGGCCTATATTCCCCAATCTGACACTTATATAGAAAAAGAGGTCGAGATTAACGAGGAAATCGACAAGTTGCGACTTTCGGCCACCACTAATTTACTTACCCGACCCGATACATTGGTGGTCGCATCTGTTTCGTGTATCTATAACCTTGGATCACCCGTGGAATATGGAAAATTTGTCTTAGAACTTAAACCCGGCGTGAAAGTAAGTCAAAAAAGCGTACTCGAACGCCTAACCGACCTACAGTACGAGCGAAATGATTATTCGTTCCAGCGTGGTACATTCCGCGTACGGGGAGAAAACATCAGTATTTTCCCCTCATACGTTGACTATGGTATTGAAATAACTTTTACAGACGACAAAATTGTTTCGCTTTCCCAATTTAATCCACTCACTGGCGAAACTCAACAACCATTAACAAGTAATGTAATCTATCCTGCCAAGCATTACATGACAGACCCCAAAAGTTATGAAAGTGTTTTTGGGCAAATTCGTCGCGACTTGGCAATCCGAGTTAATGAGCTGACCAAACAAAACAAGCTAATCGAGGCCCAACGCCTATCACAACGCACCAACTTTGATTTACAAATGATCAAAGAAGTTGGTTATGTTAACGGCATCGAAAACTACTCCCGCTATTTTGACGGCCGTAACATTGGTGACCCACCTTATTCCTTACTTGATTACTTCGAGCATGCCAATAAAGACTGGCTGTTAATTATCGACGAATCTCATATGACCATACCTCAAATCCGGGGCATGTACAACGGCGACCGGGCCCGCAAAGAAACACTAATTAACTATGGTTTTCGCCTGCCTGCCGCGTACGATAACCGGCCGCTTCGGTTTGATGAATTTGTCCGCCGGATCCACCAAACAATTTATGTCAGCGCCACACCAGACGAATACGAAATTTCCCTATCCTGTGAAGAAAATGATACTGGAGTTACCGAGCAGCTTATCCGCCCAACCGGCCTCGTTGACCCAATCGTAAAAGTAAAACCAACCAAAAACCAAATTCCGGATCTAATTGAAGAAATTCAAAAACGGACTACCCAAAAACAACGGGTTTTAGTAACTACACTTACCAAGCGAATGGCAGAGGAACTTTCTTCGTATCTTGAAGAACGAGGCATAAAAGTTTCTTATTTACATTCCGACATCCAAACACTTGAGCGGCAAGATATTTTAGATGATTTGAGGTTTGGTAATTTTGACGTGCTGGTCGGCATTAATTTGTTACGTGAGGGACTTGATTTACCGGAAGTTTCCCTTGTGGCAATACTCGACGCGGATAAAGAAGGATTTCTAAGAAGCCGTACTTCTCTTATTCAAACCATGGGTCGGGCTGCACGGCATGTTGATGCAATGGTAATTTTATATGCCGACAATATGACTAAATCTATGGATGCCGCGATTAAAGAAGTAGAACGAAGGCGGGAAATTCAAATTATTTATAACAAAAAACACGGCATAACACCCCAAAGTATCCAAAAAGCTATTCGGGCAAAATTAGTAGAAGAACAAAAAGAGAAAACTAAAACCGAACAACTTTTATATTTTGAAGGTAAAGATGTCCTTTTACCTGATGAAAAAGAAAAACTAATATCGATGCTACGAAAAGAAATGAAATCTGCTGCTAAAGATCTAGATTTTGAAACTGCAGCAAGATTACGGGATAAGATAAAATTACTATTGGGTTCGAAGATAGTATAATTTTGCCCGGCGGACTCTTTTTTTAGATTTTTCCTTTACCAGAACCTTTTCCACACTGGGAGAAAAAATTGGCCAGATACGCTCAACGCTAACATCCCCAACTGTTTTTCTTACCATAAAACTTTTATTTTCTCCTCGTCCTTTTATGCCTAATACCACACCCTCAAACACCTGGGTTCGGGTTTTTTGGTCTTCTGTAATTTTTTGGTGTACACGTACTGTATCACCCGGAGCAAAATCAATTACCTGAATCATATTCGCATTATATCACCTGGAAGGTGGCGAAGCAACGCTATTTTATACAAGCTTCTAAAAACCCCAAAAACAGCGGGTGGGGTCGTAGGGGTCGACTTTTGTACTCGGGATGTCCCTGTATACCTACATAGAATGGATGGGTTTCTTTTGGTAATTCTATAATTTCAACCAGATCTTCAACAACTGACCTGGCGCTAATTACCAACCCCTGCTTTTCAAAATCTTCTGTATATTCGTTATTAAACTCATACCTGTGCCGATGACGCTCGCTAGTCAGCTCTTTTCCATACAATGAATAGGCTTGAGTATTTTTTTGCACCACTGCTTCCCAACCACCAAGTCTCATTGTTCCTCCGTATGCCCGCCGTTCCATCAGCTCTTTTTGGGATGGAATAAGGTGAATTACCGGATGTTTTGAAACTTTATCGTTTTCTGTAGTATTGGCATCTTTCCAGCCCAAAACGTCCCGGGCAAAAGCAATTACTGCTAGTTGCATACCATAACAAAGGCCAAGATATGGAATTTTATTTTTTCGGGCATACGAGGCAGCAGCAATCATCCCTTCCGCGCCCCGCTCACCCCAGCCAATTGGGACAATAATTCCATCTGGCTTTCCAATAACCGATTCTCCCTGGTCTTCGACTTTTTTTGCATCAATCCACACTGTTTTAACCGCAACACCCTTACTCCAACTTGCATGGTCAATTGCATCAAATAGCGCAGCGTAGGAATCTCTTAACTGATAATCTCCGGTGCCAAAATATTTTCCAACAATGGCAATAGTTACTTCTTTTCCTTTTTCTGCGCCTACTTTCTCGACAAGCTTTTCCCACTCGGTAAGATTTGATTCTTTAATTGGAAGCGACAATTTTTGAAGAATCTTTTTGTCTAACTCCTGTTTATGCAATTCCATAGGAATCTCGTAGACGTTTTTCAAATCGGGATTGGAAATAATATCTTGGGTGTGCATATTGCAAAACAGGGCAAACCTATCACGCCGTCTTTGATCCAAATACTTTTCCGACCTGGCAACTATAAAATCCGGCTGAATTCCCAAAGAGTTAAGCGTACGGACAGAAAGCTGCGTAGGCTTGGTTTTGGGCTCACCTAAATGCTTGGGTGTCGGCACGTAACTAACGTGAACATGAATAACATCCCCTGGA
The DNA here is from genome assembly GCA_964544105.1 of uncultured Gammaproteobacteria bacterium. Taxonomy (GTDB): domain Bacteria; phylum Patescibacteriota; class Microgenomatia; order Levybacterales; family UBA12049. Next base: position 21,338 of record CAZIZQ010000013.1, read on the forward strand.
TTTTTTAAGGTCATAATTCTGGATGCTTCGTAGTAAAATACATTTTGGTACTCACCTGCCGTTCCACCAAGTTCGATAATTACAATATCTGCATCCTTTTTTTCAGCAAGCCCGGTAATACGCTTGGTAATTTCATCAGTGATATGCGGAATTGCCTCGACATCCTCACCGTTATATTCAAATCTGCGCTCCCGATCTATAACAGTTTTATAAATTTGCCCAATGGTTACAAAATTATCTTTACCCATGTCTTCGTTTAAAAATTTTTCATAGGTGCCGATATCCATATCTGCTTCTGTACCATCCTCACAAAGAAATGGATCGCCGTGTTCTATTGGGTTAATGGTACCTGCGTCTACATTAAGATAATTTTCAAATTTTATAGGAGCAACTTTATATCCTGCAGATTTAAGAAGAAAAGCGATTGAGGCGGTAGTGAGACCTTTACCAATTCCCGAGATAACTCCTCCGGAAACAAAGATATATTTTCGTTTGGTACCTTTTTCGAGTTGCACGATTTATATTATCAAAAAACAGACATCTTAGTCAACATGGAAACGTTAAAAGTCGAAGCAGAGTGGGTAAGGCTGCCGCTTGAGATAACATCCACTCCGGTTTTGGCCCAAACGAGAAGATTATCTTTTGTTACCTCACCCGATGCTTCGATATAAACATGATCATAAAAAGGGTGAGTTTTGAATTTATCCATAAATTCTAAAACTATCTTTGGTGTTATATTATCAAACATTATAGCTGCCTCTTGGTACTGCGCTTTTTCCAAAATATCTATCACTGCCTCTGCCTGCTTTATGTCTGCTACTTCGATTTCGAAAAAATTACCAGTTTTTATCATTGCTTGTACTGTATCTTCAAAAGCATACGCAGAAAGATGAGTATCTTTAACTAGTGCAAAATCAGACAAAGAAAGCCTGTGCGTCCCTCCCCCACCACCACACACTGCTTTTTTATCCAGTAGCATCCAAGGGGTTTTTCGAGTCGATACAAGCAGAGGCGGACTTTCAACCCCGGATAACAAAGAAATAAATCCTTTTGTATAAGTGGCAATGCCTGACATCCTCCCAATAATATTAAGGATTATTCGTTCATATCCAAGTATTTCTTTGACATTACCAGAAAGACGAAGCAATGTATCTTTACCAACGTGCTCATCAACTTTCAAAGTAGTTTTAGTATCGAGCAAACATGCAACTTCTTCAATCCCAGAAATTATCCCTGCCTGTTTACTAATAACTTCTGCCATGCATTGTTCTTCTAGACCAAGATATTTTGTAGTCAAATCGTTTGCCACGCCATCAGAAACTTTCATCCAGTCAAAAAGAGCAAAAAGTTGCTCTTTGTAAAAACTATTACTAACGGTCAGTAGATGTTTTTTTTGAAAATGTTTGGCTACTTTTTCTTGTCTTGTCATTCCTTTTTACTTATTTCTAACATTCTCTCAATGGGAATTCGGGCTTTATCGGCAATTTTTTTTGGAACTTTTACTTCAAATTCGAGATTTTTAAGACTATTAAGCAGCTTATCGAGCGTGATCATTTTCATATACTCACATACCATGTCTTCCCGAAGCGGAATAAATTCTTTCTTTGGATTTTCTTTTTTAAGCCTATACAAAATGCCTGTTTCAGTTGCTACTACAAATTGCTTCGATTTTGAATTTTTGGCATAATTCATCATGCCGCTGGTCGATAAAATATGCGTTGTCTTTTCCGGTATATCGCCTACAGCCACATAATGCATACATTCGGACACACATCCGCATTCGGGATGAATTAAAAACTGCGCGCCCGGATATTTTCCCAATTTTGCAAAAATATCTTTGGGGCGAACACGCGCATGTACATGACATTCCCCAGGATAGACATAAATTTTTCGCCCCGTCATGCGGGCAACATAATCACCTAAAAATAAATCGGGGGTGAAAATAATCTCTCTATCTTTTGGAATAGAATTTACCACCTGTATAGCATTTGTAGATGTGCAGCAGTAGTCCGACTCTGCTTTTACCTCGGCAGTGGTATTTACATAACTTACGACCAACGCTTTTGGGTATCGTCTTTTCCACTTACGAAGTTCTTCCGCATCAATAGATGCAGCAAGGCTGCAACCTGCACCTAAATCAGGAATTAACACTGTTTTACGGGGGGAAAAAATGGCTGCGCTTTCTGCCATAAAATGCACTCCGCAAAACACAATCACTTTTTCCGCAGCCACAGCTGCCTTTTGAGAAAGTTCAAGCGAATCCCCCACAAAATCTGCCACATCCTGGATACCGGGAATTTGGTAATTATGAGCAATAATCAAAGCGCCCCGCTTTTTTTTCCACTTTTTAATCTCGACGATAAGTGTCGTTTGATTTCTATTGTCCATAAGACTATTATACCAGATATGAGGCTAACCACTGATTTTATTGTAATTGGATCCGGCATTGCCGGATTGCATACTGCCATAACACTGGCAGATTTTGGATATGTCACTATTATCACCAAAAAAGGCATTTCTGATTCCTCAACCAACCGTGCCCAAGGTGGAATTGCCGCGGTAACAAATACAAAAGACTCTATCTCTTCACATGAAAAAGACACCATGGCTGCCGGCGCATTTCATAATAATAAGAGGGCTGTCCAGTTTCTGGTAAAAAACGGAAAAACTGCCATTGATCAGCTAATTTCTATTGGTGTACCCTTTGAGAAGAAATCAACATTGGAAGCAGCCCACTCGTTTCCCCGCATCCTTCATGCCACCGATATTACCGGACACGAGATAGAAAAAGCCCTTGTTAAAAAGATCCAAAAAAACAAACAAATAACCATTTTAGAACATACTTATGCAGTTGATTTAATTGTGAAAAACAACATATGTTATGGCATTGTCATGCTTAAAAACAAATCAATCTCCACTCTTTTTAGCAGATGTGTTGTTTTAGCAACAGGAGGTGTTGGTCAACTATATTCCTACACCACAAATCCCTCGGTTGTAACTGGCGACGGCATTGCCATTGCCTATCGGGCTGGGGCAAAACTTGCAGACTTGGAATTTGTCCAGTTTCACCCAACCGCACTAAAAGAGAAAAAATCCCCGCTTTTTTTACTCTCCGAAGCCCTGCGAGGCGAAGGAGCAATACTGGTTGATGCAAAGGGCAATCGATTTATTAACGAACTTGCTCCAAGAGATGTAGTAGCCCGAGCAATATTTGAGAGAAAAGAAGTATATTTAGATATTCGTCATAAAGGTAAACTATTTCTCACCAAACGCTTCCCAACAATTTATCAAACACTCAAAACAAAAGGGTACTACCTGGCACAAGATTTGGTACCAATAACACCAGCAGCCCATTTTTTGTGCGGAGGTATTACCACCGATCTCTATGGCCAAACGTCGATTAGAAATCTGTTTGCTTACGGAGAAGTGGCCAGGACCGGCGTTCATGGAGCCAACCGTTTAGCCTCAAATTCACTTCTTGAAGGCATGGTCTTTTCAAATCAGATAAAACAGTGTATTAAAATGCTTCCTAAAGAACCACAAATTGTAGATATCAAAAAACCTGTATATCAAAAAAACAAGCTAAATAATAATTATAAAAAGCAAGTGCAGGAAATTATGTGGCAATATGTCGGCATAGAGCGATCTCAAAAAGGCCTAGCCTTTGCATTAAAGAAATTAAAGAAACTTGAAGCGGAAATTTACGATCTTGAAGAAAAAAATATGATTCAAGTTGCTATTCTAATTGCCACATCTGCGATTAAAAGAAAACACTCCCTCGGCACCCACTTCCTTATCGATTAGCCTATCCCGACAACCTAAGTGAGCGGGGTACGAGAATTGAACTCGCTTCTCCACCTTGGGAAGGTGGCATACTA
>CAZIZQ010000014.1:0-23289 GCA_964544105.1 uncultured Gammaproteobacteria bacterium
TGCAAGTCCGGCCCAAAAACAATCATTGTCATCTGGTAAGATATACATAATAGTGAAGAAACAGAAGTAGTGCTAATGCCGAGAAACTTTGGTATAGTTTTGGGTATCTAGTAATTAAAGAGGAAAAACCCTGACGCATGACATAAGCATAAAAGCATTCGAAAGATTTGTCAATCTGATAATATAGATGTATGGAGCAGGGGCTTACTACACAACAAGCAGAAGAAAAACTAAAGCAGTTTGGCAAAAATGAAATCGTCACTCAAGGAAAAGTTTCTGCCCTTGGATTATTTATCGAACAACTCGCTTCTCTTCTTAATGGCATTTTGGCTCTCGCAGGCATTTTTTCTTTCGTTATTGGTGATTACCTAGATGGAAGCTTTATTTTTACTGTTATTTTTGTAAACAGTATTTTTAGTTTCTTACAAGAATACAGAGCCGAAAAAGCTATTGAAAAATTAAAAAATCTCATTACACCTATTGCCCGCGTTGTTCGCGATGGACACGAAGCACAAGTACTCACAGTAGCATTAGTCCCTGGCGATGTCGTAATCCTTACAGAAGGAGATAGAATTTCTGCTGATGGCATTCTTCATGGGCATGATATTGAAGTTGATGAGTCTATTCTTACCGGAGAATCTCTCCCTGTAGCAAAAAAACCTACTGATCAACTCTATAACGGCACTCTTGTAACAAAAGGGAAAGGATACCTTCTCATTCAAGCAACCGGCATGAAAACACGATTTGGAGAAATAGCCGTATCACTTGCGTCTATCGAAACAGATAAGACGCCTCTGCAAAAGCGTCTTGATACATTAGCAAAAATTCTTTCTGTTGTTGCTGTTGTTATTGCTCTTTCTATTATACCCATCGGTATTTTACAAAACCGTGAGCTTTTCCCCATCATTCTGTTGGCAATCAGTATTAGCGTTGCTGCAATTCCTCAAAGTCTTCCTGCTGTTATCACTATTTCTCTTGCCATTGGTACGGCGAGAATGGCCAAAAAGAATGCTATTGTACGCAAAATGGCATCTGTTGAAACGTTAGGCGCTGTCCAGATTATTCTTGTGGATAAGACAGGAACACTCACCCAAAACGCTATGCGAGTGAAAAAACACTGGCTAACACACGGGGAAAGCCTTACTCCACTCCTTAAGGCGTGTGTCTTTGGCAATACCGCATCGCTTATTGAAAGAGGGAAAAAGGATACCTTTGACATTGCAGGAGACAAAACTGATGGATCATTACTCCTTTGGGCACAAGAACAAGTAAAAGATTTACAAATCTTAAGAGACGGCGGCAAGGTGATTGACGAATTTGTTTTTGATCCAAAAACAAAAACTATAACAACTGTTGTGGTCGAGAATAATAAAAAATATGTCTATGTTCGCGGTGCACCAGAGGAAATCATCGAACGAAGTACCCTTTCGGAAAAGGAGAAAAATCACATAATACTTCTCTTTGAGGAATACGCAAAAGAAGGATTACGGGTTATTGCATTCGGAACAAAAATCGAAAAACATGAAGGAACAGTAAAAAAAGAGGAATATGAAAATCATCTTACCTTTTTAGGCTTTGTTGGTATCTACGATGCCCCTCGGGAAGAAGTAAAACAAGCTATAGTAAAGGCTCGCACAGCAGGCATCCAAACCATTATGGTGACGGGGGATAATGAACTTACTGCTCTTGCCATTGCAAAAGAAGTTGGGCTGATTGAAAAAGATGATGAAGATGTTATAACAGGGGAGGAACTTGGAAAGTTATCTGATGATGCACTCAAAAAGACTATTCTCAAAACACGCGTTTTTGCAAGAAGCAGACCAGAAGACAAGCTTCGCTTAACAGAAACGCTCAAATCTCTTGGGTTTGTTGTTGGAGTCACGGGCGACGGCGTCAATGATGCGCTTGCATTAAAACGCGCTGATGTTGGTATTGCCATGGGTGAATCAGGTACCGATGTTGCCAAAGAAGCAAGTGATATTGTGTTAACAGATGATAACTTCTCTACTGTTGTGAGAGCAATCGAAGAAGGAAGAATTATCTATAATAATATTCTCAAAGCAATCACCTACCTTATTTCCGGTAACTTATCCGAACTTTCTCTCATTTTCTTTGCTACTCTTTTTGGTATGCCAAGTCCTCTCTTGCCTACTCAAATACTGTGGATTAATCTTGTTACAGACGGTCTCCCAGCACTTGCATTAGCAAGCGACAGTAAAGATCCCCATTTACTAAACAATAAACCGCGCAATCCGAATACACCGATTCTCACAAAGAAACGCGCAATCTTTATCGCAGTCATTGGTTTCACAGTAACTGCAATACTGCTGGGTATCTTTAAAATTCTCCTTGATATATATTCGGAAACATTTGCCAGAACTATTGTATTTAATCTCCTTATTTTCCTACATATGATAATTGTTTTTATTGTTCGAGGAGGATCAATGTTTACAACGAACCGATTTGTTATCTTAACTATTGTCGGAACACTTATTCTACAAGTTATTATCACTACTGTTCCCTTTTTCCAAAATATCTTCCACTTAGGATTTTAGGGGAAGCGAAATACCAAAATGGCTGTAGGCTGATTTTGTTGCCACTCTGCCCCTAGAAGTACGCTTGAGAAATCCCAGCTGCAAAAGATATGGCTCCACCACATCAACCAGTGTCCCAATATCTTCCGATAAAGTTGAAGCAAGAGTCTCTACCCCAACTGGTCCCCCACCATATTTTTCGATAATGGCTCTAATATATTTTTGGTCTGCCGGATCAAGACCCATCGAATCAACAGCCAACATTTTTAAAGCTTCGTCTGCCAGGTTTTTGGTAATTTTTCCCTGCCCCTTAACTTGGGCAAAATCCCGGGCTCGTTTTAATAATTTCAGTGCGATCCTGGGAGTTCCCCTTCCACGACTCGCAATTTCGTGGAGACTTTCTGCGTCTATAGTTACCTCTAGTTTTTTAGCTGCATGCTCTAAAATAACTCGTAATTCTTTTGGGTCGTAAAACGACAATTGATGAACAACCCCAAATCTATCCCGAAGCGGCCCAGATAACAACCCAACGCGCGTTGTAGCACCAATTATGGTAAATGGAGGTAAATCGAGCCGTAAATTCCGAGCAGAAGGGCCCTTGCCAATAACAATATCCAAAGCAAAATCTTCCATTGCCGGATAGAGCGTTTCTTCAACTACTTTGTTAAGCCGGTGAATTTCGTCGATAAACAAAATGTCGCCTTTTTCTAAATTGGTTAGAATTGATGCCAAATCCCCTGCCCGCTCGATTGCCGGCCCCGACGTTATTTTTATACTACTCCCCATTTCTTTGGCAATAAGGTGAGACAGTGTTGTTTTTCCTAATCCCGGCGGACCATACAATAGTACGTGCTCTATTGCTTCTTTTCTTTTTTTGGCAGCCTGAATGCTAATTTGGAGTGATTCTTTAATACGCACCTGTCCATGAAATTCGCCCCATTCTTTAGCACGAAGAGAGGTAAAAACTATCTCCTCTTCTGGAGTAACTGCTTCAACTTCATTATTTATCTTTTGTTTTTTCACTTTATCAGTCATAAATTATTTTCCTAAATATTTCAATGCTAGTTTTATCTTCTCTTCTGTTGTCTTTCCTTTCTCGCCAATCTCCCGTACAGCCGTGCGGGCTTCTTTTTCGGAAAAACCAAATTGAATAAGGGCTGATACCACATCTCTTCCAGTTTCGGTTACTACTTCTTCTTCAAGATCCAGCTTTCCCTGAAGCTCCAAAATAATTTTCTGGGCATTCTTCTTCCCCAATCGTGGAACGCCCGAAAAAAAACTTGTATCCCCTTTTTGAATTGCTTGCATAATCTCCCCTGCACTGCCTAATGAAAAAATGCCAAGGGCTGTTTTTGGGCCAACACCAGAAACACCAATTAATTTTTCAAAGAGTTTTAAATCCGCAGGTTGCAAAAATCCATAGAGATCAAAAATATCATCCCTGACATGGGTATAGGTAAAAAACTTTACTGTGTCGCCTATACGAACAGATGAAATAATACTGTTAGAAACAGAAACTTTATATCCCACATCATGAACATCAATAATGACAGATGAAATATCGATACTTGTAATAATTCCTTTAATCGAAGCAATCATAAAAGAGGAAAAGTAGACTGATTATAACATACTCATAAACAGCAAAAACACCCCATGTTTGAATCCGAAGATCCAAACACCCAACATATGTTGGAACCCTTTCGGGTCGGGGTGCTCTGCACTAAACAGTTATTATTGCGGAAGCTATTACTTCCTTTTTGTAAGAAGTATTACGATACTCACCATGAGTGCTATAAAAAGGAAGATCATCGAAGCCATCAGCTGTTGTCCTGCTGAAGGCCTCAGCATGCCCATTTCGGTGAGCAATCCTGTAGTGGCAGCTTGCACTGCCATACCAAAGAAAAATGCAGGTATTCGAAAACCATAAGGCATGAACAACTCCTTTCGAATATTATCAGCACGTACTGAATCCTACGAGCTATGGAGATTTGTGAGCAGAGAGAATTCCCTGCGACGCTAATACCTTCCTGGTGTGACCTTAGTTACGGCGCGGATTCACTGCTCCCACTGGAGGGATCAATGTGATCTTCGCCGTTCTCCCGTTGTCGGACTTGGCGTTTCCAATAACCATCTCGAATATGAGATTCCCTGACTCCGTTACGGGCACAAGGATTGGCTGTCCTTTGACAACCTCGAATTGATACGGTTCATCATCGGGATGGAGCTCATAGGTCAAAACCCCCGTTGTCGGCTCGCCTCCAGTGCTGAAGAAAGCGATAGACGTAGGCTCAGCATTGGTATCAGCAAAGCCGATGCTACCATCCTCCTTGAACGTAACCGCAAACGAGTACGGCCTCAACAGTCGAACTACAACATGGAGAGGCTCTGTCTGGGGGAACTCCAGATTGTAGTGGCCAGGAAGACCACGAAGCGGCAGCATGCAATTCCTCCTTTTACGAATGTCACCCTTACGCAGGATGGCTCTCTGTCCCGCAAATTGCGAGACACAAAGCCACCTACGTGGGTAAACAAAAATTCCGCCCCAGTCTAATCTTACTGTTCACCTTTGAGTTCTATTCGAACACGGCTCACAGAGCGATTTTAACGGGGCTTCCGCAACAAACTGTAAAAGTGCAAAAAATTGATTACAAGTAAAGCGGAGTTAGGCAGCAAATGAGCCTAATTTTGCTTCAAATGTGAAAAAGAGAATAACATAAATTAAACTAAAAGTCAATATTATAGGGTATTTTGCAGTTAGTACATGTATTATTGACATACATCAATAACTATTGTATAATGACTATTATATGTTACGGACTAATGTCTATTTAACCCAAGATCAGGAAAGAGAAATAAGCAGAAGGGCTATTGTCACTCAAAAAGCTAAGGCCGAAATTTTGCGCGAATTGATTACCAAGGGCTTACAGACCACTCAACCACAAAAATCTTCTTCCACTACCTCTTTTTTGAAATTGGCTGAAATTGCCAAAAGCTTTAAAGGCAAAGGAACTGCTCCGAAAGATTTATCTGTTAATTTGGATAAATATACCTGGGATGAATAAACAATTACTAGTCGTAGCAGATGCTGATTGTATAGTTGCCCAAAGCTTTGCGGATGATACTCACCACAAGGCAACTTTGGCCTTAGTCCAAAAACTAGATAAAGTTGGTGGCCACATACTTTTTCCCTCAACAGCCATTGCAGAAGCTATTACAACGCTACAAAGAAAGTTTTCAAACCCACGCTTGGCTGCTTCGGCACTGGAACTTTTTACTGATCCTTCCATTGATATAGAAAACGTTGATCGAGAGATCATACTGGAAGCCAAGAAGCTATTTAACCCGAATACCAGCAAGCATAATACGCTTTTTGATTGCATAGTAGCAACAGTTGCAAAAAAACATAATGCCGATGCCATTTTATCTTTTGATAATTGGTATCCTAAGTTAGGATTTAAACTGGCAAATGATTTAATGGATTTACTCTGATAGACTATTGGATTTGTAGGATAGGGCGTGGGTTATGGCAACGGCCAAGGCATCTGCAGTATCGTCAAGTTTTGGCACACTGTCTAATTTGAGTAATATTTTTACCATTTTGCCAATTTGGTTTTTTTCTGCCCTGCCATAACCGGTTAAGGCCATTTTTACCTGAAGAGGCGTATAAACCAATACCGGCAAACTATGTTGCCCTGCACAAAGCAGCACCACACCCCGCGCCTGACCAACAACCAAAGCTGTTTTACTATTGGCACCAAAAAATAATTCCTCGATTGCCAACGCATCGGGCTTGTATTTTTTTATAATCTTTGTTATCTCTTGATGAATTTGTAGCAACCTCTCTTCGTTTTTTAGCTTTGCACTTGTCTCAATACACCCACAATCTTGAATCTTGAATCTTGAATCTTGAATCTTTATTACTCCCCACCCCATTCTCCCAATCCCCGGATCAATTCCTAAAATTACCATACCAAGTAGATTATACCATTCAGTTATGCTATACTACCTTTTATGGCAAAAAGACCAACACTTAAAGTCGAAAAACGAACCGTTTTAGGCGAAAATGTTAAAAAACTACGCAAACAAGGTATTTTTCCTGCCAACATCTACGGAAAAGGCATTAAGTCTGTTGCAGTTCAAACTCCATATGCTGATTTTATGGCAATTTATAAAGAAGTGGGCGAAACAGGCGTTGTAGACGTAGAGCTAGATGGCAAAATTCACCCAGTTCTTATCCACAACCTCCAAAAAGAATACATGACCAAAACCCCAATTCATGCTGATTTTTACCAGGTAAACTTGAAAGAAAAAATAAAAACCATGGTTCCGGTAACTTTGGTTGGCGAGCCAAAAGCAGTTACCGATAAACTTGGCATTACCATGCAAACTCTTAACGACATCGAGGTAGAAGCCCTTCCAACAGACTTACCAGAGAAAATCGAAATTAATATCGAACACCTGGCAATTATTGGCGATCAAGTGACTGTCGCAGACATAAAAGTACCAACAGGCATTACTATTCTTACAGATGCTGGCCAGATTGTAGTAAAAATTGCAGAATTAGTAAGTAAAGAGGCAGAAGCAGAAGCTGCACAAGAAGCTGCGGAGGCCGAAGCTGCCAAAGCCGCTGAAGCTACGCCAGCAGAAGGTGCCGCCTCCGCTGAAGGCCCCGGCCCAGCTTCGCAAAGCTCCAGCGAGGCGAGCGAGCCAAAGGAAGAAAAACCAGCCGAAGCTCCCAAAGAAGAAAAGAAATAACTTTTACTGCAATATCTTTTCTAATTTTCGTCCTTCTTCAAAATTTGGATCCAGTTTTAAGGCTTGTCCCAAATACATTTTTGCTTGTTCGTTTTTGCCTAATTGATACCATAACATTGCCAGCTGAAAATACCCATCTCGATATCCCTTATGCTCTACCACCACATTTTGCCAGTAAATAATTTTTGTTAAAACTTCTTTTCTTTCAGCTAGAACTTTTTCCTTTTCTTGAAAATGCTGGTATGCTTGGAGCCCTGCAAGACAGACAATAACAAAAAGAACAGTAAATAATGAGATTACCACAACGCGCTCGGTAAAAAGGCGGGAAATACTCGGTAATTTACGATGGCTTTTTTCTGCCTTTTGCTCAGGCTGACTCTTATTTTTAAAAAATTTGTGAGGTTTTATTTTGGCCATGCAGATATCATTATAGACCCTTCCCGACCTAATCGCCTATATATTTCTTCTGTCACAAACGGCATGAAGGGATGTAGTAACTTAAGAAGAATTATGAATAATGAATTAAGAATTATGAATGAGTCTGCATCGATTCGATTCTTTACATCTTCAATGTACACATCGGCGAATGTATGCCAGGTAAAATCATACAACTTTTCTGCGGCAAAGTTAAAATTATAATTATCTAAATCTTTTGCTATCTCTTTACCAAGCTCCTCTACCTTTTTAACCATCTCTTTATCATTATCATGCTTTGCTAATAATAAAAGTTCCTCTGAGTTTTGAGTTTTGTCCGGCGAAGCCGGAGAGTTTTGAGTTCGATTCATCGAAATGAATCGCCCTATATTCCACAGTTTATTTGTAAATTTGCGTGCTGCATCAAGTTTTGGATACGACAAACTCTGGTCATTTCCTGTGGCATTGCCATACACAAGCGCAAACCTTACAGCATCTGCGCCATATTGCTCGACCAATTCCAAAGGATTTACCACATTTCCCTTAGATTTACTCATCTTCTTGCCATACGGATCATTTACCAATCCGTGAAATAATACATCCTTAAATGGCACTTTTCCGGTATTATAAATCCCCATCATAATCATGCGACTTACCCATGCGCGCAACAAGTCGTAACCCGTCTCCATAACGCTTGTGGGATAATATTTTTCAAAATCACCTGGGTTTGTTGTTTGCAGCGTCACAAATGGCCATTGAGAGGATGAAAACCAGGTGTCAAAAGTGTCTTTATCTTGTTCCCATTCTTCTCCTTTTGGCACCTCCCCTTCTGTTACCATCCACTCTCCTGTCTTTTTATTTTTCCAAGCTGGAATCCGAATACCCCAAACAATTTGCCGAGAAATATTCCAATCCCGCAAATTCTTAAGCCATAAAAAATACTGGCTTTCAAAACGGAGAGGAGTAATAGTAATTTCTTTCTTTTTTACCGCGCTTATTGCTTTATTTACTAATGGCTTAACCTTAATAAACCACTGCTCCAGAGGAAGCGGTTCTAAAACATTTTTACATCTGTAACAAAGGTTTAAACGAGTAATGTATTTTTCATCAATCTTTTCAATAAGGCCTTTCTTTTGCATTTCCTCAACAATTGCTTTTCTTGCTTCTTTTACGTATAGTCCTGCAAATTTCCCAGCATAATGATTCATTTTCCCACTCATATCAATCACTTGACGCATTTCTAAATTATGACGTTTCCCTGTTTCAAAATCGTTAAAGTCATGAGCTGGAGTAATTTTTACAACACCTGTGCCAAATTCTGCATCAACCGATTCGTCAGCAATTACTTTAATTTTTGCCTTGCCTAACACTGTTTCTATATCTATTTCTTGACCAACATATTGCTTGTATCGCTTATCAGACGGATTAACAGCAACTGCGGTATCACCAAATTTTGTTTCGGGTCTTGTGGTTGCCAAAACAAGCGGGCCATATTTTATATAATACAGTGATCGCGGTTTTTCTTCGTGAATAACTTCCAAATCCGAAAAACTTGTGCCGTCAAAAGTGCAATAGTTAACTAATCGATAATCTCGGTAAATTAATCCCTCGTCATACATTTTTTTAAAAGTTTCTTGGACCAGTTTTACGATGTCTGGATCCAATGTATACTTCTCCCTACTCCAATCCAGAGAAAATCCAAGCTTTCGTAGTTGATTTTGTATTCCTCCCCTATGCTCCTCTACATACTCATGAATCATTTCGTAAAGAGTTTCTTGGTCAAAGTCTAATCTCGATTTTCCCTCTGTTTTTAATTTTTTCTCAAACACAAATTGCGTTTCAATACCAGCATGGTCTGTACCCGGAAGCCACAAAGCAGCATCGCCTTTCATTCGGTGATAGCGAATTAAAATATCCTCAACCGTAAACATGGCGTGGCCAAAATGAAGTGCGCCATTGGCATTTGGAGGGGGTAAAATAATAGTATATGGTTTGCCTTTTGGATTTACCTCGGGCTTAAAATATCCCTTCTCTTCCCACTCTTTATACAATTTCTCCTCAACTTCTTTATGATTATATACTTTATCCATTCCAGCTATTTTATCACTTACTTTCCCCTCTTGACAAATAATACAAAAACTATATAATTGTATTGTTATGCAAAGAGTCATTTTACAGGTCCCCATGAGCCGTGAATTAAAAGAAAAAGCAGAGATAGTATCTTCTGATTTGGGATTTTCTTCTATACAGGAAGCAATAAGAGTGCTTTTAACAAAACTCTCAAAGAAAGAATTTAGTTTTAAGGTGGAAGAGGTCAAAGAAGAACCAAACGAATATTTTATATCTGCCATGAAAAAGGCAAGAGCAAATAGACTTGCCGGGAAAGGATCTCCTGTTTTTCATAGTGGTGAAGACGCCGTAAAGTGGCTCGAAGAGCATGGGATATGAATGTTAAATTAGGTCCTGATTTTTTTAAGCAACTTAAAAGTATTAATATCAAAATCCGCAAGAGCTTCAAAGAAAAAATACTCATTTTTGCAAAAAATCCCTACGACTTAAATCTTAACAATCATGAGCTAAAACGAGAATACGAAGGGTATCGAAGTATTGATATTACTGCTGACTATCGCGCTATTTATGAAGAAATTGATACAAACACAGCCTACTTTTTTCTCATTGGAATTCATAAGCAGCTTTACGGCAAAACACATAATAAAAACTAAAGACACTCTTTTCCCGACTATTTCCCGATCTATTCCCGATCCCCACTTGCTGCTATAATATCCCCTATGAACAAACGAATTGCCATGATTTCCATGCACACCTGCCCCTTGGCCTTTGAAGAAGGTAAAGAAACTGGCGGAATGAATGTATCGGTTATGGAACTTTCCCGTGCTTTAGTAAAAATGGGCCACATTGTTGACGTCTATACCCGCATCCAATCTGACAAAAGCGAAAAAATTGTGAAGGTTATGGAAAACTTCCGCGTAATTCACGTTGCCGCAGGCCCCACTCATACGACAAAAAAAGACCTTATTAACTATGTTTCGGAATTTGCCAAAAACATTGCCGAATTTATGCAAACAAATCAGATTTCCTACGACCTCTTCCACAGCCATTACTACCTTTCCGGTTTAACAGCGCTGACACTTAAAAAGCAATACGGCATACATATTCCACATATCGCCACTTTTTATACTCTGGCCATGATGAAAAACCTGGTTGCCAGAACCGAACTTGAAAGAGAAGAAACAGCTCGTATTACCGCCGAAAAAGAAATCGCCCTTTCTGCAGATTTACTTCTTGCTCCATGCACAGTAGAAAAAGACTACCTGCATTATTTATATAACGCCCCGCTTGACCATATTGCCATTGTTAGTCCCGGTGTAAACACAAGTATTTTTCGGCCAATCGATAAAAAAATAGCCAGAAATCACATCCATGCAGATATGAATCATAAAATTATTCTCTTTGTTGGTAGAATAGAACCATTAAAAGGCATAGATACGCTGCTATACGCAGTAAAAATTCTAAAAGTTAAAAACCCACATCAGCAGATTTGCCTCTGCATTGTGGGCGGAGAAAAAGAGCAATCCGCCGGCTGGCGGACAAAACCTAAAGAGCTGGAAAAACTAAAAGACTTACAAAAAATTCTTAATATTGAAACTTCTGTTACTTTTATTCCCCAACAATCACAAACAGAGCTTCCCTACTATTACAACGCTGCCGATGTGGTGGTTATGCCGTCGCATTACGAATCATTTGGTATGACAGCTTTAGAAGCAATTGCCTGCGGCACTCCGGTTATAACGACCAACGTTACCGGCATTGCCACACTTATCGACGGTAATTATAAAAAATTAATTGTCCCGGCCAGTAACCCTCTTGCTCTTGCATCACAAATAGAAAAAGTATTACAGCAAGAAGAAAACCAAAACATACAACATCAACTTACCGAAAGCATTCACAATTTTACCTGGGATGTGGTTGCAAAAAAGATTGCTTCATGCTATGGAAAATAAAACGTTTTATCTTGTCCGGCACGGCCTAGCCACCCATAGCACAACAGGTTATGGTGATAAGGTGTATACGGCAGAATTGCTTCCCGAAGGTATTGCATCAATTGAACGCCTAGCTGCCTATTTACAAACTGTTCCTACAGATATGAATGCTTCATCCGAGCTTATTCGTTGTCGCCAAACCGCTGCAATTATTACTAAAGCAACAGCAAAGACATTTGTTTTTGATTCTAGACTAAATGAGTACTGGCCAGGATCTAAAGAGCCATTTATTCTATTTCACGACCGAATACAAAACTTTCTAGATGAGCTTAAAACAAAAAAAGAAAAACAGATACTTATTGTAACCCATGGTGCTGGTATTGCTGCTATTAAAAGTTTTGTCTTAAAAAAGAACTTTGCAATATCCCAGCTTTTTGATTACCCTAAAACAGGAGCATTAGTTATTATAAAAGAGGGAAATATTGAAACAATAGATTTTAATTGATTAACAGTTAGCAACTAATTTGTATCCTCTGGTTTTTACTGTTTGTATCTCATATAAACTCCCCTGTTTTTTCAATTTTCCCCTAACTCTAGCAACCAACCGATCGATTGCCCAATCAGACACGCCAAAATTTTCTGTTTCTGGCCAGACAAACGCGACAATTTTTTCTCGCTCGCAAATCTCGTTTTCATGTTCTTTAAGAAATGTAAAAAGGAGATGTTCTTTTCTGGTAAATTCTTTCCCATTCCCATCTATTTTTCCTATCATTTTATTCTTGACATACAAAAGAAGTAATGGACTAAAAATAGCCGTACTTCCACCACTCTCAAAAACAATACCTGTATCCCACAGATATCTTGCCTCTTTCTTTTCGTCTATTGTTACTTCCAAACCTTGTGATATCTTTTTAAGAACATTTTGTTCTTCGGCCCGCAAACTTTCCCAAATTTCCTCTGATTGGAAAATAACCTGTTCGTCAGCAGCTAGCGCTTTGGACAATTCTTCTGCAACTGCTGACAAGAAATGTCTTTCTCTTAAAAAAATGAAAGCTAACTGCAGGTACTGGACTGACCCTCCCACAACATTAAGTAATTCCTTTTCTATTTCTTGAGATACCTGCTGCTGATTTTGAGCCTGGTAGAACTTTGATACAACATCCATATCCTCCTGCTTTACCGGCTTTATATACATATTGTGGGAGAATATAGAAAGCGCTGATCTAGTAAACACCTGCGGGGCAAGATCATCAAGCCCTCTAAAACTGGTAAAAACAAATGATACCTTTTGGTGGGTGGCATCTTTTAGTCCTTGAAGATTGTCAAAAAATTCAGGAGTAACTGCATCTTTTATGCGGTCAAAGCGTAAAAAAAATATGGTCGGAAAAACGCCGTTTTGAATAATTAACAATAAGGTTTTTCTAATACAATCTATTGTTAAAAAAAGCTCCTTTGATTGAATGCAGTCAAGAAAATATCTCTCAATTTCTTTTTTTGTTTTTTTATCAAAAAGAGGAGACTTTTGGACAGTATCAACAATTCGTTTTAAGGTTAAGATCCAAAAGGGAAATAATTCCCGCTCCACTAAATCGTTTAGATCAATGGGGATAAAAATGTAATTATCAGTTTTACTAATAAACGTTTTGATAATATCTTTGTGGTATAAAAAGAAGCGTAAAAAATTGTTAATCCCCACCCGCTTCATGCCAATAAGCACAACCGAATGATGCCCCTGCAGGTACTTACCCAGTTGGTTTGAATCCTCTTGTCGAAAAAATAGTGGATAGGTTGTCTCGACAACCAAATTTTCCATAACAATTGTCTATTGTACGCTGTTAATTACTATTTAGCAAGAAATAGTTGTCAGGTTGTTGTCTGAAAAATATCCCCAAGGAGTCAAGCGAATAAAATAATATAGGGTAAAATATAAGTATATTTTATATATGTCTATGTGTGCTGTGTTTAATTATGACACAAAAATACGAAAAAATACCTCCTGACCATGGGCACCTCCCAGGAGAAATACAAGGAACACGCCACAACATAGCAGGTGTGCTCGATGGTAAAATGTTTGATTTCTCTAATCCCCTTGATCAAGCTACAATTGCCGAAACACTTAAAAAAATTGATGATACTTTTATGGATTTTCTCTCACAGGCTAGAGAAATATTTTTAGCTGGTTTTAACAACCCTAGCTTAGATGTTTCAAAAAAGTTAGCTGATGATTCTCCAGGATCATATGTGACTGCTGCTGATCGAGCGATAGAAGGACGTTTTAGAAGTTGGGTGCAAGAAAATTTTCCTGATCATTCTATTTTTGGCGAGGAAGAAGGCCGAAAAGAAGAACAAGAAACTTTAGATTGGAGATTAGACCCAATAGATGGAACAAAAAACTTTGCCAAAGGCGACTCTAATAGCTCTATAGTAGTTGCTCTTTGCTATAAAGGAGTACCGATTTTTGCTGCTGTTGATCTACCAAACCATAGAGAAACATACATTGCGCGCATAGACCGAGGCGTTGAAAAAAATGGACAGCCAATCCCCCATGCTTCTCCCCACTCTTTTAGGG
The DNA here is from genome assembly GCA_964544105.1 of uncultured Gammaproteobacteria bacterium. GTDB lineage: Bacteria > Patescibacteriota > Microgenomatia > Levybacterales > UBA12049. The sequence continues at coordinate 14,274 of CAZIZQ010000014.1, forward strand.
CGGTAGTAAACGCCTTTAGAAATGAAGCAAGAAAACAAGAAGCAATAGGAGAATTAGACCTAAATCCAGATGCAGTCTACACTAAAACATCTACACTTTGCGAAGTTATTGATGTTATTAATAGTGTAGCAAATGTCGGTGTTTGGTGTGAAGCAGGCGAACATGAGTGGCCAGCTGCAGTGCTTCTTGCACGAGAAAATGGTAATGTTGTTTGGCAACTTGATAAACAAGACTCATTTGATTTAACAAGTAACGGTCCACGAGACTTTGCTATAGCATTAGATGAAGAAACATTTGAAGCTGTGCACGATAAAATTCATAGTCCAGTTAGTCCTTAAATATTTATATGGCAACAGAAATAGAAGCACAACAGGCATTTCTGCAAGGATATCATTCGGAACGATTACCTGACGCACCACACACCGTCCATAGCTTACGTGCAGATGCTGCAGCGATTGCTGCAGCATTGCCAGAACAAAATCCAGAAGTTGAAGCCGCCATTCATAAAGCACTACTGCACGGCATTGATGTTGCCCCCTACGAAGACGCTCATCGCGTATTTGGAAATTTTGCTACTCAAGGTGACGGCATATACGTATGGACAACCGGAGACCCGAGAGCACAAGTAACAAAAGTACAAAAATTGGGATGGGATCCTGCCTTACGAAATCCTGATAGACCAGGAGATTTTATCGTCTATGCTGCCCAAGATAAACATACTGTGCTTCCTCCCATGCTCAATTATATAGAGAGAACCAGCAGGCCAAGAAGCCCTGTTGTAATTCTTGATGACGACCCAAATAATCTCGTACAGGCTCATACTGCAATTAACACTCACGGACCATTGGCAGATCGGACACATTTTGTCTTAATGGACCGACAAGGCAGACACACAAACCTCCCTCCATTCATCACACCTATTTCTAGTCTTGCACAATATAATGAATATATCGACGGTACTAGGTCAAGTGGTTCTCCTGTGGTGCACATTACTGACCTCGACGGCACAATTATTGATCCCAAAGCCAGTGCAGACTCAAGACAACAAGCAGTTATTGCCACGCTTACTCAAGGAATTTCCTTCTCTGAGGCACCACGACTTACTCCCAAACCATTCCATGATTTTCATATTCTTGATGGCAGTCAAAAGCTTGTTGTAACCGGTAATTACAAACCTACCACACCAGACACTACTACAGGACATCAGGCACGAATTTTTAGAGCAGGCGATACACTTGTTAAGGCACTTGCTGCAGAAGACGACCATAGACTACCTACTCCTGAGTGGCAAGAACTTGGCGGACACAAGGGCACTATAAATCTTATCGAAATGCTTAGTATCTATAGAAAAAAACTTGGCGAGCTTGGCTTTCCTATTCCCCCTGATGTAAGATTTTTTCCTGCAAGATCACAGGACGGAAAATTTTTTCCTGTTGAAGTGGTTCGAGATCATGGAGAGAATTTAGAAAGGGTCTTTCTTCATGGGACTCCAGATGAAAAACGGACTATGGTGAGAGAAATTCTTGAAGCATCATATCCACTTTTTATGGCAAAAGATATTGGGGCAGATGTTAAACCAGCAAATTTTGTAAAAGGCCACAACGGCATAATACATATTGATGCATTTCCGGTCATTATGGTTAACGACTCAGGAGAAGTGACAACAGAATGGCCAAGAATTACTGCTCCTGAAATTCAAGATTTTCTCTACAAAACCAATTTAACTCCTTTGGCAATAGGCTATCGTTTTTACCAAGAATTATGCCAATTAAATCCTGGCATGAGAAGCTTTTATAGACAAACAATTATGGATACTGTTCAGGGATGGCAAACCAGCGGAAAAATTTCCGTTGAAATGGCAAATGCCATTGGTGAAACCATGTACCCAAAAACATCCAGAATATTAGATCAAGTTTTATCTGGACAAATAGGATTACATGCTGGTTTTACAGAAATAAATCAGGAACTTAATGCATATACAGAAAAGGGCGAGCATCCAATTTATGCCATTCGAGAAATGGCATTTCTTTTAAGTGAGTTTTTGCTTCACAACGGATATGACATGAATCAAATTTCCCAGAATGCCTTATCATATGTAAGCAGAGAACATTCAGAAGAATATGCGGACACTATACGACGAAGAGTAGACAAAGCTAGCGCAGATACTAAATTTCTTACTGTAATCCGCGCACTTACCCATTTATCAAATGATAGCTATGTACCTGGCCAAGATGAAGAAACTGCATATAATATTATTCAGGATCTTACAGAAAAAATACGCTACATACCACTTCCAAAGGAGTTTGAGCGCTCAGGGACTAGCATGCCAACTACTGCAGAGTTATTAGGATTTAGTGGCAAAGTAATCGTTGAATCCCGCTTGCCTACACAACAGACACCTGGATATGCCAGAATTATTGCAAATACCCCGGATGCTATTGGCGGTGATGGCATGGAAGTACTTATTGACCCGACAGTCTCTCACGCAATAGTTCCACTACCTCTTGATCCTGATTTTGTTACTTATGGAAGAATTTTTTCTGGCAGAAGCAAAATGCTTATACCTGTTGATCACACAAGATTAACAGCTCAAGACGTAAGAGATATCGTAGACTATACACCGAATGGGATGTTTTATTCCATGTGGCCTGTTGAGGAACTAAATTCCAAACAACAAGTAACAAACCCTGACTTTCAAAGAAGAATTAACGAAAAAGCAAGCTTAGCTGACTACTTACCTCCCCAATACTTGCCGCCAGGATGGCAGGTTGTCAAACACGATGATGTCTACACGTTAACAGAAGATAATATTAACCAATTAAAAGGAGGAGAAGAAATAATCTGGGCAAAAGCTGCAACATGGGGTTTTAGTAGTCAAGGAGTAAAACCCTGCAGATCACTAGAAGACGTGCAAGCATTCGCAGCACTTCTGGAAGAACAAGGAGTAAGAGATGATATTGTCTTAGAACCACATATGCCTGGATTAGGAGGTAGCTTCACTTTAGCAAAAACAGCAACAGGAGAAATTATTGTTACTACCGTTACCGATCAACTAAGTAATCCCGATGGAAAAAGAATCGGCAACGTAATTTACAGCCTAAATAACGCTGATCCTGCAATTCAGAGAATGATTGCAGAAGTTGCAGAAACTATTGGCGGCAGGGAGGAGTTTGATCCTGGTTTCTACGTATATGATGTTGTAAGAGATAAACTTGGTAAGCCATACATAAATGACCCTGCCGGCAGAAAATCAGGAACAACACCAACAGCTATGCTTAGACACAACTGGATAGCACATAATCATCTTCAAGCAGATGATGTGTATGCGGGACAGATTAGCCTTTATCTACAACCAGGTGTTCCATTTAGTCGTGTCTTTGAAACCCTTGGATCGTATACGGAATTTGCCAACAACAGACAAGCCATTGTGCGCGTCCATTACGACACTTTTGGAAGAACAACAGTTAAGCTTGCATTATTGAGTGCTCATGGTCAAGACAGTCCAGAAGATATTGAAAAAATGAAAGCCTCAATACGACAGTCATTCACCGAAGCTGGCTTACTAGCAAGCGTTCTGTCATAATTTATTATATGTTAAGTGTTGTCGTACACGGTTGGAATGCAAAAAGCTCAAGTCATTTTTTTCCTTTTGTAACAAAAGAGTTAGAAAAAATGGGGAGTGAAGTTATTTGTCCGGACATGCCAAACACAAAGTACCCAAAATTGACAGAATGGAAAGAATTCCTCGCAAAAAAAATCAATGGCAGAACTGTTGATTTGTTTATTGGTCATAGCCTGGGTGGTGTATTGGCAATGAGCATGCTCACAAAAGGAGACATAAAAATCAAATACCTTATAACAATTGGCTCTTCTCCTGGCTGGAAAAGCGACGATGAATTAAACAACTTCTTAAATCCAGTAATCTCTTTCGGAAAGATAAAACAAGCTGTATCTAGTTTTACTGTTGTCCATTCATATGACGACCCACACTGCGCATTTGAGTACGGCATGATCCTTGTAAAGCAAGCAGGTGCCACAGGAATTTTTTATGAAAATAAAGGACATTTTTTGCATAAAAGATTACCTAAAAACCTTATTGACTACATAAAAATATTGATTAAACCACAAAAATAAATCATTTTGCGCTATAATACACCTCATGCATCTTACAACGCTCAAGAAGATTCAGAAAAACTTCCTTCTAGAACTAGACAATGCAAAAACAGGCAAACCATCAAGCTTGTCTTACATACCCAACCGCATTCCTTCAATTCCACTGGTTAAAAACAGAGAAATCTTTGAGACTCTAAGTATTGGCGGAGGCTTTACCAAAAAAGCGCTTGCGCAAAAAACCAACGACACAATTGAAATTCTCAATCAATCCGTTCAGCAACAGTCCCCATTTAAGACCAAAAAAGACTTTTTAGAAGTGGTGAGTAATCTTTTAGAAAAAAATATAAAAGTCTTGGCTGTAAACCTAGCCCAGGCAGTTGATCCAGTATTTGAAAATAACAAACTTGACGGCATACTTCCTTATGCCACAAAAGAAAGCACACTTACAGGACTTATTGGGAAAAAAGTCGGAGAAGAAATTGAGCAGTATATCTTGAAAAAAAGAAGTAAAAAACTAACCGTGTCTGTTGCAAACGACACCATTTGTCTGGCGCTCTCCGGTCTTACAAAATACTCTTGGGAAAATCTTGTATGTGGAATTGTTGGCACAGGATATAATCTTGCATTTTTCGATAAGAAAAATGACGTTATTAATCTTGAATCTGGAAATTTTAATAAGCTTCAACAAACAGAAACAGGAAAAATAATAGACCAATCATCAGTAAAACCTGGAGCTTATATATTTGAAAAAGAAACTGCCGGCGGCTATTTATACAAACACTTTAATATTATTTGCAAACAGAAAAATATCAAAACACACCTCTTAAAAAACAGCAAAGACCTTGATTTTGCAGCCCAAAGTAGTAATTTTGAAATTTCTACCATCTCAAAAGAAATACTCCAAAATTCTGCCATGCTAGTTGCCTGTCAAATTTCTGCAATGGCTGAATATAAACAAAAAAATATAACATGTGTTATGGAAGGAAGTCTTTTTTGGAAAGGTTTTGGATATAAAGAAACTGTTGCCGAAACAGTAAAAAAACTCACAGAATTCAATGTAGATATTGTGGAAATTGAAAATAGTCCCATACTAGGGGCGGCAAAACTTGTTTGTTGATTTAGGCTTGCTTTTTATGCCATTCCCAGGCAGATGAAACAATCGTTGTAAGATCTGAATAAATAGGATTAAACCCAAGCTCTTTTTGTATATTAGATGCATCAGCTACCAACTCGTCCACATCGCCAAACCGTCTAGGCTCAACAACAACCTCAAAATCTGTATTTGAAACTTTCTTGACTGCTTCTATAATTTCTTTATTAGAAAAACCCTTGCCTGTACCAACATTGTAAAAAAATCCGCCTTTATCCTTATTAAGTTTTTCTACTGCCAGTACATGCGCTGCCACCAAATCTTTTACATGGATGTAATCCCGTACACAAGTACCATTTGACGTTTTGTAGTCATTTCCAAAAAGATGAAACGATTTTTTTTGTAATACTGCGTTAATTGCATTTGGGATAATATGAGTTTCTGGATTATGACGTTCCCCCATCGATCCATCTATTTCTGCGCCACAGGCATTAAAATAACGAAGCGCCACGAAATTTACACCATAAATCTCCTGGTACCAACGAAGAGTTTTTTCTGTCATTAATTTACTCTCTCCATAAGGGCTGGTTGGGTTTTTGGGATGATCTTCGGGAATCGGCACCTGTACTGGATTACCATAGACTGCTGCAGTTGAGGAAAAAATAATCTTCTTTATGTTATTCTTTCTCATCGCTTCTAGTAACTGCAACGAAATAAATGTGTTATTACGAAAGTACTTCTCCGGATCTTCCATGGACTCTCCAACCACAATATATCCTGCGAAATGGATAACAATATCAAAACCTGTCTGTAATGTGTTTTGCAAAAATTGTTCATCGCCCAAATCACCAACTACCAATTTTGCTCTTTTATCTACAGCATCTTTGTATCCCCGATCCAAACTATCGATAACAACAATTGCATGCCCAATATCAAGCAGGGCTCTTGTCATAAAACTGCCGATATACCCTGCTCCACCAGTTACTAAAATCTTCATAAGAGTAGTCTACCAAATAAGACTTGCATATAAAAGTACTATCTATGTATAATCCTTTTATGGAAGGCAAGAATAATCCTTGGAAGCGATCTCAAGAAAAACTGCGAAGTATTGCCAAAAAAATAAATCTTGACCCACTTCTTTTGGCAGAGCTGGAAGAACCAGACAGAATTATCACCACTTCCCTTCCAATTCGCCTCGATAATGGTAAAGTCCAAACATTTACCGGCTACCGCGTCCAGCATAACAATGTACTAGGGCCATACAAAGGCGGTATCCGATACCACCCACAGGTATCGATGGACGAAGTAAAAGCACTTGCCTTTTGGATGACTGTTAAATGCGCTGTCATTAACGTCCCGTTTGGCGGCAGCAAGGGCGGTATTACGGTTGATCCAAAGTCGCTATCGGAAAACGAATTACGAGAGCTTACCTATGCGTTTGCCCGAAAACTCGCAATGGTTATTGGCCCAGAAATAGACGTTCCAGCGCCAGACGTAAATACCAACCCAACAATTATGGGTTGGCTGGTTGAAGAATATAGCCGCATTGTGAAGAAAAACTCACCTGCGGTTGTTACCGGCAAGCCAGTTGAGCAAGGCGGGTCATTAGGCCGAACCGAAGCCACGGGACTTGGTGGATACTATGCTTTAATGCATGTCTTAAAAAAGCTTGGGCTAAATCCAAAAGATATGACTGTTGCTGTTCAAGGTTTTGGCAATGTCGGTTACCACGCGGCAGAATTTTTTTATAAAGAAGGTATGAAAGTTGTTGCAGTGTCTGACTCTAAAGAAGGTATATATGTTAAAGAGGGACTTAATCCAGATAAAACCCTAGCCTGCAAAAAAGAAAAGGGCATGCTTTCGGGCTGCTATTGTATTGGGTCAGTCTGTGATGCAAAAAATGGCAAACAAATTACCAACAAAGACTTGCTTGAACTACCAGTTGATATTTTAGTGCCAGCCGCCCTTGAAAACGTAATCACCGCAGAAAACGCCGGAAATATTAAAGCAAAAATTATTTTGGAACTTGCCAACGGACCAATAACAATTGGGGCCGACACAATTCTTGCGCAGAAAGATACTATGGTAATTCCCGACATTCTTGCCAATTCCGGCGGAGTATGTGTTTCGTACTACGAATGGTATCAAAACATGCATGATGAAAAATGGACAAAAGAGGATGTGTTTAGCAAACTTAAAACACAAATGGAAGAAGCAACCAATGATGTTATGCAAACCACAAAAGAAAAAAATGCCTCGCTTCGCGACGCAGCATATATAGTAGCGCTTCAAAGAGTACAAAACGCATGGAAGCATGAACATTGATCATCTTACCCACACAGCTCTATTTTCTGACTCTAAAGATCAAAAAAAAACTGCCCGTGATCATATTCGTTCTATTGCAAAAGAAAAAGGCATTATCTCCTCCTCTATCTACTCTTTCTATATGGCAATAGGAGGTGGAAAAATTTCTCCAACGTTTACTGTGCCGGCAATCAATATTCGTACCCTTACTTACCAAACAGCAACTGCTATTTTTTCCCTGATGCAAAAACATAACATCGGCCCGGTGGTGTTTGAAATCGCCAGGTCTGAAATCGACTACACTATGCAGCGACCGGATGAATATGCAGTTGCCGTGCTGGCAGGCGCCATCAAAGCTAACTACAAAGGCCCTGTCTTTATCCAAGGCGACCATTATCAATTAAGTAAGAAAAAATATACAGAAAATCCCGAAGGTGAAGTACAAAAAATTAAAGATTTAATTAAAGAATCTCTTGAAGCTAACTTTCTTAATATCGATATCGATGCCTCTACTCTTGTTGACTTGGAGCAAAAAACAAAAAAACTGCAACAACAAACCAATTACAATGTAACAGCAGAACTTACCGAATACATAAGAAGCCTTGAACCAAAAGATACAACTATTTCAATAGGAGCCGAAATTGGTCACATTGGCGGCAAAAATTCTACACCCGAAGAACTCCAGACATTTATGGAAGGGTATAATCCGCTTGTTGCGGCAAAAAAATTCTCCGGCATTAGTAAAATTAGTGTCCAAACAGGAACAAGTCATGGCGGTATCCCACTCCCTGATGGTGGGATAGCAGATGTCAAACTAGATTTTAATGTGATCCAAATAACGGGTGATATCGCTCGAGAGCGATATCATATTGGCGGAGTTGTCCAGCATGGCGCGTCCACTCTTCCCAACGAACTATTTGGCGAATTCCCCAAAAATAAAACCTTGGAAATTCATTTAGCAACCGGTTTCCAAAATATTGTCTTTGACTTTATGCCAAAAACTCTGCGTGACGAAATGTACGAATGGATTAAAAACAACTGTAAGAAAGAATGGGAAGAAGGTTGGAATAAAGATCAATTTATCTACAAAACAAGAAAAAAAGCCCTGGGCCCATTTAAGCAAAAACTTTTTGAACTGGACGGAAAAGACAAGCAAAAAATTCTGGCGGGACTCGGAAAGCAACTTACATTCCTCTTTGAAAAACTTAATGTTTTCGATACTAAAAAATTTATTGAGAAACTATACTAAATATACCCCCACGTCAGACAGACCTGCTTACTACTGTATGCTATACTAAAATAGTATGGAAGAATATAAAGATTTCAACAAGCGATTAAAGATATTAATAAGTAAACGCAAAGATTTGATCATAAATACTTTATCCAATATATTTACCATGAGGTTAATTGGTAATAAAACTCACGGCGACTTGGCTGAAATAGGCATGGCTGAATTTATTAACCAATTTATGTATGATTTTAAAAGTATTCATGTTGGAAAAGATTTTT
>CAZIZQ010000015.1:0-4577 GCA_964544105.1 uncultured Gammaproteobacteria bacterium
ACCATGATGAAGGATGAGTTGGGGATTTTACTTGATGAAAAAGATAGTCCTCTAGAGCATGGCATTGCCACATTTATCGCATTTGTTATTGCCGGCATCTTTCCTTTGTTTCCCTATCTTCTTCCTGGCATAGAACAGCCATTTGTTATATCATCAATTATTGGCGCTGTAGCGCTTTTTACCGTGGGAGCACTTCGTACTCTTATCACAACTGTAAGTTTTGTTAGGGGAGGGCTTGAAATGCTTATTGTTGGGGGCATTGCAGCAGGAGTAGCGTATGGCGTGGGTGCATTTATAGAAGGAGTTATTAAGTGAAAACGTTTGATATTATAACCATTGGCAATGCTATTATTGATCTTTTTTTATCCATTCACAACGCAAATCTCTCCTGTCGGCTTAACAAAGAATCGAATGAATTATGCGTAAAAGCTGGAGAAAAAATTCAAGTTGATAGATGTGATTTAATGCTTGGGGGAAATGCTGCAAACGTAAGTGTTGGATTAGCAAGAAATGGGTTTTCAGTTAGTCTTGTGGCAGAAATAGGAGATGATGACTTTGCTCAAAAAATTGAACAGTTACTACAGAAGGAAATGGTTGACACGTCACTTTTGAAAAAGACAAAGGAAGCAGTCTCATCTATGACGATTGGGATTAATTTTCAGGGAGAGCGAACGCTATTTGTGGAGCATGTCAAAAGGGCACATGATTTTCATTTGGATGAAGTCACAGCTAAATGGGTGTATTTAACAAGTCTTGGTAACGAATGGCGGACTCCCTATGAGTATGTTATTGAGTATGTATCTAAAACAGGAGCCAAGTTGGCCTTTAACCCAGGGACATTACAGGTTAGAGCAGGATATGAGGAAATTAAAAATGCCCTGGAGATAGCAGATATTTTGTTTTTGAATAAAGAAGAAGGAGAGAAAATAATAGGAATCATGAATCCTGAATCAGGAATCAAGGAACTTCTTGTTGGATTGCAAAAGATGGGGCCGAAAGTAGTGGTGATTACTGATGGAAAGAATGGCTCACATGCCATAGATGAAAAGGGAAACATGTTTTTTTGGAAGCTTTTCCGGCAAATGTTGTTGAAAAAACAGGGGCAGGGGACGCGTTTGCATCAGGATTTCTTTCGGCAATAGTTGACGGTAGGGAAATAACAGAGGCAATGCGGTGGGGAACGGCAAACGCAGCGTCTGTTATTGGGAAAGTCGGCGCCCAAGAAGGATTACTTGGTCGAGACGAGATTGTCCAAAGAATAGCAAACACAACAAGCAAAAGAGTTATAATTTTATAGTATGAAAATTTATCTTGCCACAGATCATGCTGGTTTTAACTTAAAAGAAAAAGTGAAGTCATTTTTACAAGAAAAAGGGTATGACGTTGTTGATTGCGGTGCTTACCAGTTAGATGAAAACGACGATTACCCAGATTTTATCACAAAAGCAGCAGGGGAAGTTTCCAAAGATCCGCAAAATTCACGAGGTATCATTTTTGGGGGTTCGGGGCAGGGAGAAGCAATTGTTGCCAATAAATATAAAAACGTTAGGGCAGTTGCGTATTATGGTGGAGAGACAAAAATTATTTCCCTTTCAAGGGAACATAATAATGCAAACGTGCTTTCAATTGGTGCACGGTTTGTTGATGAGAGAGAAATTTTAGTTTTGATAAAACAATGGCTAGAAATGCCATTTTCCAATGATGAAAGACATAAGAAAAGGATTGAGAAGATAAAGCAACTAGAAGAAAAAATTTAAGGATTGTCATCCCGAATTTATTTCGGGATCTCATTCAAGAAAGGTTTAGATGCTGAAACAAGTTCAGCATGACACAGAATAAAAATGTTTGAAATCTTACCTGGTATTTTGGAAAAAGATTGGAGCCAGATCGAACAGAAAATAGAAGCAGTTCGGCCCTTTGCAAGGTCTATTCATGTCGATCTTTTAGACGGTAAATTTGCTCCAAATACCACATTACTTGATCCATCTCCATTTAAGAAATATAGTGACGAGTTTTTTTTTGAAGTCCACATGATGGTTGATAATCCGATTGAGTACTTACAGCCCTTTGCCGATGCCGGTTTTAAGCGGTTTTTGGGGCATGTGGAAAAAATGCCAAGTCAGGTCGAGTTTGTGGCACAAGGGCAAATTTTGGGAGAGGTGGGTTTGGCAATTGATGGAAAGACACCAATAGATGCTATAAAAGTGCCATACGATGATTTAGATTGTCTGTTGGTGATGACAATTAACGCCGGATTTTCCGGTCAATCGTTTATGCCTCAACATTTGGAAAAAGTAAAAGCTCTGCGGTCAAAAATCCAAAATCAGTTTTTTCCAATAGAAGTTGACGGGGGTGTAAACGATACAACAATTGTACAGGCAAAAGAGGCTGGAGTAAATCGCTTTGTTGCCACCAGTTTTTTATTTAAAGGCGAAAATCTCCAATCTCAATATCAAAGATTACAAGGGGTCCCCTTGCGAAGCTATTAAAATGAGGTGGATATTCTCATTTTTTTAAAATCCTTATCCAGGGTAAAGATTTCGTCTATTGCAAAGTCTTTATAGAGGATATATGAGGTTGCGTCGGTGAAAGAAATTTTGTGTTCGGAGAATTTTAACAAAATATCGCGAGATTTTTTAGCGAGTACGCGATCTACGTATAAAACGTTTACTTCTGCTTCACTTTCCATTTTTTCAATAGTCGAAATTACTTTTTCTACAATTGATTTATGGTATTTTGCATTAAACCAGGTGAAAAGTTCGCATAAAACATAATCTGAGGTTAAAAAAGTTGCTTTTTGCTTTCTGTAAACATCATATTTTTTGGCAACTTCCTCGTTATGCGTTTCCTGTTTAATAAAGTAGGAGATGAAAGCGCTGGTATCGATAAAGATCTTCATGTATTAAATTTTCTGCAAAAGCACGTCATCAATATTACTTATGAGGTCAACTTTTTTGTCGACTTTCAGATCGATAAAACCTGCCAGAGAATCCATAATATATTTCTTTCTAGGGTCTTTTCTCTTTATAAGAGTAATCAACTGCTCTGAAGCAAAATCAATGAGATATCTGATTACTTTTGAACGTGATATGTCTGTTATTTGTTGATAGTCATCAATAATTGAAATAGCATGTGGGTTAAGATATAACTGATATCGTTTCATATATATACATTACAACACATGGTGTATGTTTTGTCAAGTTATGGGTTTGGGAAGAGGGAAGCGCTGGGGGTGGCGGAATAACGATAGTTACAGTTGACTGTATTTTCTGTACCCCTAACAAAGTATTCGGTTCGGCCGAGACATGGTTTAGTAATAATGCCTGTGGGTAGAATTGGTTTTTCATCTGCCTTTCCTTCAAGGAGTGTAATCATAATTTTGTGCCAGATAGGAGCTGCTCCGGTGATGCCCGAAGCTAATTGTTGGCTCATTGGCGTATTGTCGTTATTGCCTACCCAGACTCCGACAAGGCGGTCTTTGGTATAGCCAAATGTCCAGTTGTCCCGTTTGTTGTCTGTGGTACCTGTTTTTACCGATACAGTGTGTCCGGGAATGTTAAGAGGAGAATTAGCGCCAAATTCCAGTGATCTGGCAGGGTTATCGGCCAAAATATGGGAGAGAATAAATGCAATGTTTTCGTCTAAGACTCGTAGACCGCCCGAATCATTTTTTTCTTCAAGAATATTATCTTTGCTGTCGGTAATTTTAAGTACAGGGTTTGCATCAACGCGTATGCCGCCATTTGCTAAAATACCATAGACAGTTGTCATGTCAAGCATGGTTACTTCTGCTGCGCCTAAAGTAATGGATAGACCATACTTTTTTGGATCTCCAAATGTAGTAATACCCATTTTTTTGCCCATGTCGACAAATGCCGGTATGCCAATGTAGTTGAGGGTCCGAACTGCCGGAATGTTGAAAGAATTTGCTAAAGCAATTCGTAGGGACGGCCTGCCATGAAACTTTCCGTCGTAATTGACCGGAGAATAGGAGGGGGCGCCGGGACTGGTGTAGGTAACAGGAGAATCATCAAGAATTGTTGCTGCGGTATATCCCTTTTTAAGGGCTGCTGCGTAGGTAATAACTTTTATGGAAGACCCCGGCTGGCGGCGAGAGGTAGTAACGTTAACATTGCCAAATCCCTGGTTATTAAAATCTTTGCTTCCAACCATAGCCAAGACATCACCATTTTTGGGGTTGGTCACCATAGCTGCGCCATTAGTGAGATGTAAGTATCCATTATTCTCTACCTCTTCAGAAACAATTTTTTGTACTTTTTCCTGTAGGTGCAAGTCGAGAGTGGTAACAACGTTTAGGCCGCCTCGTTCTACAAAGGGTAGTCCATATTTTTTTTCCAGTAAATCTTTGACATACATTACAAAATGTGGCGCATGCAGGGGCGTGCGTTGCTGCTGGAAAATAAGCTCTTGGTTAATAGTTGATTCTGCTTGGTCTTTGGTAATGTAATGTAAATCAACCATTCTTTGGATAACTTCTTTTTGCCGTTTTTTCCATAATGTTGGCGTCTGGCCAAAAGGGGAGTAGATGCTTGGCGCCCGGGGGATGCCTGCTAGAA
>CAZIZQ010000015.1:4587-23093 GCA_964544105.1 uncultured Gammaproteobacteria bacterium
GCCATGTCCTTTGCGTGTTTGCCAAAATAGGTAAGGGAAGCAGCCTCTATTCCCCATGCGGTACCGCCATAGGATACTTGGTTAAAATACATTTCTAGAATTTGGGTTTTGCTAAATATCCGCTCTGCCCAAAAAGCCAGAACAAGCTCTTTTACTTTTCGACTATAGCTCGTTTCCGGAGTAAGTAGGGCGGATTTCATTAGTTGTTGAGTAATGGTTGATCCACCTTGTAGATCTCCGCCGGATATATTGACAAATATAGATCTGGCAATTGCAGTTAAATCAAAGCCAGGATGTTTGTAAAAATCTTTATCTTCTATGGCAATGGTTGCTTGTTGTAGGTGTATGGGTACCTCGGTAAGGGGGATTATTGTTCTGTTTTGGTCTGCGTACATTTGGTAGAGGAGTACGCCATTTCTGTCATAAATTTTGGTTGTCTGGGGAATTTGTCCTAAGTACAGGGTTTTGGGACTAGGCAGGTCTTGGATAAAAAGGAAAAACAGAAGGGGAATAAAAATAAAAACAAAGGAAAATATTACACCGGTAAAAAAATATCTAAGTTTTGAAAACATGGAAAAAGGGAAAATGACAATTGTCTTTCCCTTTTTTGGTTTTTTTGGTGGATGGGGGCGGGACTTTTTTAGTAATTTGTAAGGCGTGTAAAGAAAGAGAAAAATTTTTTTTCCAAGAAATAATACGCCATCACCAATAGCAACAAGTGTAAGCAGTATAATAATAAAAATACGGAATAAACTCATATAGGGCAGGAGATGAAAATTATACTATGAGATTTCTAGAAAAGAAAGGGGGATTATAACTGCTGCAGATCGGCGTTAATGTCTGTAATATCGGCTGTTGGATCAACGATAGTTACTTCTTGGAGTTCTTGTTCAGGTGTTTTGGTTGGGAGGATTGTTGGTGTTGGAGAAGGAGATGTTGGTGAAACAATAGGTGCTGCAATTTTTGTTTCCGGTGTTGCAGGTTGTCTTTTTATAAGTAAAAATGTTCCTAATGCACCGATGCAAACAATAACCAATAAGGCAAGGATTAAATAAAGCATTTTAGTATTTTTTTCCGGCATAACTAATGTTTCTGGTTGTGTTGGTTGGGCAATAGGTTGGTTAACAACAGGTGGTTGTATAGGTTGGATTGGTGTTTGGTTTTGTGCGTTTGGATCCATATATTTATTGTGCTACCGGCGTTTCTAGTATTTTTGCGAGCGTCATGTGTGCAGTTTGGACAGCTTGTTTTGCAGCAACTACTAGCTTGTGAGAAGCAGACAAATTTGCTTGGAGCTGTTTGATTATAATGCCAACGCTATTTTTTAGTTGCGCACTTCCTGTGGCAGTAATTGTTATGACATATTCGTTGCCGGCTTGTGCTTCCACAGCTGTTTTGGCAGCCTGGATTGCAGTTTCTGCTTTTGTAATTGCGCTTGCGACAGTACTTATATCTTTACCGTCTCCTTGGGCAATTGTGGCTCGTTCCTGAATTTTTGCCAGGATAGATGAAAGTTTTTCTAGATTTTGGGACATTTGGCTTGTCCTATTTGTGTTAACGGTTGAGAGCTTGTTGTCGATACGTTCTATTATTTGTCTTTTTCTTTCGTCTTTGATGGTGGCTACTTTTTGCTGAAAAGATTTACGTTTTGCTGTTATCACCGCTTCTCTGCTGGCGCGAATTTCCTGTCTATTTTCTTGTAGTGTTGCGCTATCGGTACTTTGCCCCGTACCGTATGGTGCAGGGCTTTGCGCCAAAACTCCTGTTGGAAGAAGGGTAAACGAGGAGAAAAAAATTAAAGTAAAAACAACATGTTTATTGACCATATATTAACACTAGTAGATTTTTTTATCTCTGTCAAGGTTTGGCTTCTGGTTCGGGGTGGGGACAACTGATGCAGTATTGCTCGTTAAGCGCATCAGTAACAATTAATTCGTCCCGTTCTTCCACATTGTCAGTTTGTCCCGGTTTTGCTAGATCATTTGTTGCTTTATCAATAAAAACCTTTTGCCGCCCAGAATCTATTTTTTTTGGCTCTGTCCCTTTGATAAAATATTCATATTTGGTAGGACAACTGTCCGGCGTACCGTCAGGTGGGGGAAGCAGTCCCGAGGTGGCACAGACAATTTTTCCAACAACGTCGTTTGGTTGATGCGGCCAGGCCGGCTTTTCGTCTTTGATAAGGTTTGTCATAATTATATTCCAAATAGGTGCTGCGCCGGTAACACCCGAAACTAGGTTTCCCATCGGACTATTGTCGTTATTGCCAACCCATGCACCAACGACATATTTGGGCGTGTAGCCAAATGTCCAGTTATCCCGAAAATCATTGGTGGTACCGGTTTTTACTGCCACAGTTGCGCCGGGAATTCTTAGTTTGGAGTTTGGACCAAAGGCCATCTCGCGCGCGCCGTTGTCGGAAAGAATCTGGGAGATAATAAAGGGAATTCCCGGATTAAATACTTTTTTTCCAAAGATCGGGCTTGGTGGGGGCGTGTAGTGCTCCAGCTCGTTTCCGTCTCTGTCGGTAACTATTAGTATGGCATGAATAGGGACAAGATAGCCCTGGTTTGCAAATACGCCATAAGCAGCTGCCATGTCTGTCATGGTAACTTCGCCACCCCCAAGAGTAAGGGAAAGTCCATACCTGTCGGGGTCGGTGAATGTGGTAATGCCCATAGCCGAGGCTGTGGCAATCATTGCTTCAAGGCCGTTGTGTTTAAGCACTTTAACGGCCGGGATGTTAATAGAATTGGCCATGGCCATGCGCATTGATACGGCGCCATGGAATTTGCCATCGTAATTAAGTGGGCAGTATGCTTTTTGTCCGCCCGGGTTTGGGAAACAGATTGCTTGGTCTACAAAAACAGAGGCCGCAGTTAATCCTTTGACTAGGCCAGTTGCGTAATTGATTGGTTTTATCGAAGACCCAGGCTGGCGATAGGCAATGGCAACATTAACATTGCCGTCGATATCGGTATCAAAATAATCTTTACTTCCAACCATTGCCAAAATTTCTCCCGTTGCGGGATTGGTAACTATTGCGGCGCCATTACTGACCCGTTGGTTTTTGAGTTTTGCCACTTCTGATGCTACCGTACTTTCGGCAAAGTCCTGGATGGCAAGATCAAGCGTTGTTTTTACTTTTAATCCTCCTTGCTCGACTTTTTCCTGGCCATATTTTTTTTCCAGTAAATCTTTGACATACAAGACAAAATGGGGAGCTTTAATGACACTTGATACTTTTTGAAAGACGAGTGGTTGTTGTTTTGCCTGCTCCATTTGGTCTTTGGTAATATATCCTTGTTCCTGCATCTTTCGTAGGACATCTTCTTGTTTTCTTTTGGCAAGTTCTGGATGGGCGCCAAATGGATTAAATGAGGTCGGGGATTCTGGGAGTCCGGCGATTAGGGCGCTTTCTGCCAGGTTGAGGTCTTTGGCATGTTTGCCAAAATATGTTTGGGATGCCGATTCTACTCCCCATGAAGTGCCGCCATATGGAGATTGGTTTAGGTACATTTCCAGAATTTTGTCTTTTGAATATAACACCTCTGTGACAAACGCCAGGATCACCTCTTTTATTTTTCTGGTGATAGTTCTTTCTTGGGTAAGAAGGCCATTTTTTACCAGTTGCTGGGTAATGGTTGATCCTCCCTGTAGTTGTTTGCCGGTAAGGTTTGTGTATGTTGCACGAACAATACCCCGAATATCAATTGCTCCATGTCGGTAGAAGTCTTTATCTTCTGTGGCAATGGTTGCTTGTTGGAGATATTTGGTTGTATCTTTTAATGAAACATGTGTTTGATTACGTGCTCCGTAGATAGTAAAGAGCAGATTGTCGTTTCTGTCAGTAATTTGGGTGGATTGGGGTGTGGAGGTACTACTTAATTTAGTAGGGGATGGGAGGTCTTTAAGAATAAAGAAGTAAAATATAACAATACAAAGAGTGGTGATTACCAGAAAGCCTATCTGGGTGGTTTTTTTCGGAAGGGGAATTTTGATCCGTAGCTTTTTGAAATTAGGTATTTTCATGTCTTTTATAATACCATGATTTGAGCCCCTTGCAAAATACTGAAATTCAGTATATACTTAATTTCAGTATGAGTACGGTAAGATTTGTGAAGTCATTTAGCAAAGGTCAGATAACCATTCCAAAGGAATTTCGGGATGCCTTTGGTATAAAAGATGAATTTTGGCTCAAACTATCTATTGCCGGCAATACAATTGTTGCCGAGCCCGTTGAACAAGAAAAGAATAAGTCGGATTACCTAAATAAACTTTTAAGTATTAAAGGAGGTTGGATTTCAGAAAAGGAGATAAAGGAAAATAGAGCACAAGTTGAAAAACAGATGCAGAAACGCGCTCTATGAAAAAAATTCTTCTTGATACTTCTATTCTTATTGATTTTATCCGAAGAGACAATAAAGAAAATACACTGTTAGTTCGTTTTATAAAAGAAGGATATAGTTTGTATGTTTCAATACTTACTCATACCGAAGTGTACGCAGGCAGAAGTGTTTGGGAAAGTACCGTAGTGAGGCAAGAGGCAGAAAAATTGTTTTCTGGAATGGAAATAATACCCCTAGAAAAGGAAATCTCTACAAAAGCAGGAGAAATAAAGGCCTTTTGTAGGACTACATTAACAGATGCTGTTATTGCAGCAACAGCACTTGTGCATGATGTAGCACTTGCTACGCTCAATGTGAAAGATTTTGAGAAAATAAAAGGGATACGGTTGTTTCCAAATGACCTCCGGAATTAAAAACGGATTGACAAAAATAGTAATGTATGGTATACATTAGCCATATGATACGAACACAAGTATATTTACCAAAACAGCTTTATCAGACTATTGATCTGGTAGCAAAACGCGAGAACAAGCCCAAAGCACAGGTTATTCGTGACGTGCTTGAGGAAGGAATAGAAAATAAGCAGGGTAATGTAGGAGAGGCGCTGCTTTCGTTAGCAGCATTGGGTAAAAAGTTAAAGCTAAAGGGCCCTAGTGATTTATCCAAGAATATAGATAAGTATCTTTACGAAGATGCCTAAAGCAATTATTGTTGACTCAAGCGCTATTGTTTCACTTGCTCTTCCTGTAGACAGCAATAACGCTAAAGCTTTAAAAATTAGCAGAGATATTCTTCATACAAAAGAGCTTCTTATTATCCCTGGAGATATTTTTTCTGAAGTCCTCAATGTTCTTGGAAAGAAAACAGGTCATAAAGGCGCTGTTGTTATTGGAGTAAATATTCTTAAAGATAGACGTTTTACAATAGAAGAAGTAACTGTGGCATTGCGTTTACGAGCCTTAGAAAAATTTAAGAAGCAAGCAGAATCTGTCAGTTTTACAAACTGCACAGTTATGGCATGTGCAGACGAGTTTGAGACAAAAGAAATCTTCGGCTTTGACGAAGCGTTTAGAAAAAATGGATATAAAAGGATTGGGATTGATGGGTAAATACATCTCATCAACTGAAATGACGCTTGACATTAGTTGAAGAAAATCTGATACTAAAGATAGAGGTAATATATTTGAGTTTTAATAAAATATATATCAAAATAGTTGGTATGATAATGATAATCATTGGGGCTATAATTGTTGGTATGAGATTGATGATTAACATTAGTTCTTCTGGTACCCTTACAGATATGTTGGCCAGTTCAGCTTATGGTATCCTTTTTATAGCTCTAGGATTATACTTTCTAGTCCTACCGGATATGAAGAAAAAAATTTAGAAAAAGAGGTTACTACTTTTTCTTTTCTTTTTCAAACACTTCACCTCCAACTACATTTTTAATTGACTTGATAGGTATTGATGAACCCTTTATCTGTGGTATACTCAATATATGGTACGGGTTGCGATAAATGGGTATGGTAGGATTGGGCGGGCGGTGGCTTAACTGATATCATTTTGTGATATTGACAAGTGATATTTAACTGTTATAATGTATTTATGTTAAACACAAGTTTTATACCAGCCAGAAATCTTCAGAAGTCTTATAAATCCATTATTGAGGACGTTAAGTTCAGAAAACAAGCAGTGGTTTTAACCACCAATGCTCGACCCCAAGCTGCTATTATTTCTCTGGAAGATTTAGATAAACTTAAGACTGTTAAGGTAACGCAAGCTGCTTTAGATATGCTTAAGCTGGCAAGTGAGAGTAGGGAAGAATTAAAGAGTTTGCCTGGGGATTTAAGGGGTCGTGCAAATGATATTTTATATACTAAATAAATATGGCAAAAATAGTTGTCGTTGATTCAGATGCAATTTTTGCTATTTATAATCCCAACGATCCTTTAAATACTAAAGCAACCAATACATTTAGAGAGTTAGTTAATCTTGGGTATCAACTTATTTATCCAACCTCTGTTATTTTTGAGGTAATATCGTTATTCCAACGGGTTTTACCTACTCCAACAGTTACCACAAAGCTTATAGATATGATTAAAAATGACCAAATACTGATTCACATTGTTGACGGGGATATCCTAAAAGAAGCAGCTGCCTTGTTTAATCCAGCTGGAAGTAAAAAAAATACTCTAATAGATTGTTCGGTAGTAATTGTCGCGAAAAAAATATATGCTGATGCTGTTTTTAGTTATGATGGTTTCTATACTAAACGAGGTCTTAAACTGGCAGAGGATTTAATTAAAAAAACTAAGAATTGAGATAATAGAATAGGTATAAAAGGATTGGGATTGATAAGTAAGGTGTTGTTCCATAAACAAAATGACGCTTGACATTAGCTGAAGAAAATCTGATACTGAAAATATGGCTAATAAATCCAATAATAAGAAAATAGATGAAGTATATGGATTTTATAAGATGT
The DNA here is from genome assembly GCA_964544105.1 of uncultured Gammaproteobacteria bacterium. Lineage (GTDB taxonomy): Bacteria > Patescibacteriota > Microgenomatia > Levybacterales > UBA12049. Next base: position 11,419 of record CAZIZQ010000015.1, read on the forward strand.
GGAATATGGGCGGAAAACTTATTCTTGTTCTTTTTGCAATATTAGCTTTTATAATCGGTTTTGCATTTCTTCAGAATTTACCCAGACTCTTAAAGTAATTATTCTTCCTTTTTCTCTCCTTGTTCTGAGCCTGTCGAAGAATCCTCTATCACTTCATCTTCAACTGCGATTTTTAATTATTGATGAACCCTTTATCTGTGGTATACTCAATATATGGTACGGGTTGCGATAAATGGGTACGGTAGGATTGGGCGGGTAGTCCACAGAATAATTCTAGAAAAGCACAATGCGGAAATTGAGGTAGTGGCAATAAATGCAGGGTCCTCGACTGATATAAAAGGGTGGATGTATCTATTAAAATATGATTCGGTGTACGGGCAACTCAATAATTCAGAATTCAGAATTCAGAATTCAGAATTAAAAGATAGTATTGGTTCGTTGGTTATAGACGGGAAAGAGATTCCGGTTTTTTCTCAAAAAGATCCGAGCCTGTTGCCCTGGAAAGATTTAGGTGTTGATGTTGTTTTAGAATGTACAGGTAAATTACTAACGACAGAAAAAGCAGGCGGACATTTTATAGCCGGGGCCAAGAAAGTTGTGTTATCCGCTCCTGTTAAGGAGGGAGAAATCGGGACATATGTTTTATCAGTAAATGCAGATAGTTATAAAGGGGAAAGTTTGATTAGCAATGCTTCGTGTACAACTAACTGCATAGCGCCGGTTGCAAAAGTAATACTTGATAATTTTGGTATTGAAAAGGCCATGATGACAACTATTCACGGGTATACATCGGATCAAAGATTGCTCGATGGAGGGCATAAAGATTACCGGCGTGCCCGCGGGGCAGCAACAAATATTATTCCCACCTCAACCGGAGCAACCAAAGCGGCAGCCAAAGCAATTCCAGAACTTGAAGGTATTTTTGCAGGTCTTGCACTACGGGTTCCAGTCGCTGTTGGGTCGCTTTCTGATTTTACCTTTCTTACATCTAAAGACACGACAAAAGAAGAGGTAAATAAAGCACTAAAAAAAGCAGCAGAGAGTTCTAATTATAAAGGCATACTAGATGTAACAGAAGATCCGATTGTTTCAAGTGATATTATCGGCAATTCACACTCATCGATTGTTGATTTATCTCTTACCCAAGTGGTTGGTGGAAATATGGTCAAAGTCATTGCCTGGTACGACAATGAATGGGGATATGCTAATCGACTGGTAGAAGAAGCAATTTTGGTTGGAAAAATATGATTCCTCTTAATTTACCTAACATTTACAATATTACTGTCTCTGGTCGTATTGGCACGGGTACCACAACGCTTGCAAAAGGGCTGGCCGAAAAACTTGGCTGGCAGGTATTGGAAGGCGGCGAGTTATTTGCCAAAATCCATCAAGATCTTAATTTAAGTGAATTGGAAGTAAGGGATAGGCCAGATAACTTTGATTTGGCATACGAAGAGAGAATAAAAAATATGCTCCAAACTAGTAAGCATCAAATTATTCAAAGCCATTTGGCAGGATTTGATGCCCAGGGGATTGAAGGAGTATTTAAGATTTTAATTTTGTGTGAAGATGAAAAAGGAGAAGATAAGACAGAAATTAGAATAGATCGGGTAATGCATAGAAGAAATATTTCATTTGAGGAAGCAAAAGAAGAAGTGCGGGTTAGAGAAGAGCAGAATCTGACAAAGTGGCGCCGATTATATGCCAATAATGATAAACTTTGGGTAAATTGGGATAAAAAATACTATGATTTGGTTATAAATACGTATACTCATAATCCGCAGCAGACACTAGAGGTAGCACTATCTGCCTTAAAAATATGAAACACTTTTTTTCTTTCTTTTTTCTTATCTCTTATCTTTTATCTTTTATTTTTGTGCCAATTGCTTTTGCTCAAGAAGATGCACAAAGAGATATATACACAGTCTCTCAGGCAGCCCCGATTGCACCTACTGTTGCACCGGTTGATTATCAGCTGGCATACCATGGATTACTGCCTGACAACCCGTTATATTTCTTAAAAGTCCTTCGAGATCGCCTGATTGACTTTCTTATTGCCGACCCTCTAAAGAAAGCAGAGTTTTATTTGCTCCAGGCGGACAAGCACGCTACCTCTGGGGTGGCACTTTTTGTTAAAGGCAAGCAGGAGCTGGCAGAAACAACCATTTCAAAAGGGGAAAATTATTTTGAAATCGGTATTGTAAAGTTACAGGAAGCAAGAAAACAAGGCTCGGACACCAAAAATTTATCCCAAATCTTTGCTGTTTCTTTGCAAAAGCATAAAGAATTAGTAACAGGACTGATTGCCCAAAGTTCAGGGGGGGATGTAAAGAAGAAATTAGCTCACGCGCTGACCCGGCTGGAGAATTTTGAAAAACAGGTAGCCTCGTTAAGTAAGTAACAGCAAGACATTTTTCCATAAATGGTGTGAATTTTTAATCAGTAGAAAATGTATTATTCTATTGATTTTTCGAAACAAACAAATTTGAAGCTAAACAAAAGAGTTGATCATTTTTGATCCATTTATTTCTAGTTGACAGAGCATATGTAGTGCCATATGTTAGTTATAACACTAGATATAGTGATTTGAACTTTAAAATAGTGTATAATACCTTATAACATGCAATGTCCATACTGCGGCAGCCGAGAAACAGAGGTTGTTGAGACCAGAGACAGTGAGGATTTAGGAACAATTCGTAGACGCCGGGCGTGTGTAGCTTGTGACAAGAGGTTTACTACATACGAGAGGGTTGAGAATTTCCACCTGACTGTTATAAAAAAAGATGGCAAGAGGGAACAGTTTAGTCGGGAAAAACTGCGAGATGGTATTGTACAAGCTTGTCAGAAAACAACAGTGCCGACCGAAGCAATAGATAAAATAGTTGCAGAAGTCGAGCGGGAGTTGAGAGGTGGAGAGGCGGTGGAGATAGAAAGCAAGAAGCTTGGAGGGATAGTTGCGAATAAATTAAAAAAGATTGATAAAGTAGCATATATTAGATTCGCAAGTGTGTTTAAGCGTTTTGTCGATGTCGAGGATTTTGAAAAAGAAGTTCAGAAACTGATTAAATAAGCTCAAAACTCAAATGTCAAAACTCAAATGTCAAAACTCAAAACTACAACGCAAAACTAAAAGCTAATAAGTTTTGAGATTTAAGCTATAGATTTGAGCTTTGCGTTTTGAACTTTGAGCTTAATACTATGAAACTTGAAGGAATTAGAGAAAAAGTATTTTTAGATAGGTATGCCTTAAAAGATCAGGCGGGTGCTCCTATTGAAAAAACCCCCGTAGAAATGTGGAGACGAGTTGCTAAAGGAATCGCAAGGGTAGAGAAGAAAGAGCATCGGAAAGAGTGGGAAAAGAAATTTTATAAGGTCATGGAGGATTTTAAATTTCTTCCGGGTGGACGTATTTTAGCCGGTGCTGGCACTGGTTTTGACGTTACGTATTTTAATTGTTTTGTTATTCCAAACCCTCCAGATTCACGTGGAGGAATTATGCAAAATCTTACCCAAATGATTGAAATTATGGCTCATGGTGGTGGGGTAGGACTTAATTTATCGGGACTTCGTCCTCGGGGAGCTCGGGTAAAGAAGGTAAATGGATTTTCTTCAGGGCCCATGAACTGGGCAGAATTATACTCACTCGCAACAAAAGATATTGTGCAGCAAGGCGGATGCTTCTCAGCAGATACAAGGATTATGACCCACCGTGGCCTTATACCAGTTGAAGAAATTGTAAAGAGTAAAAGTAGCTATTATGCAGCAACTCACGTTGGATACAAGCAGGTAACGGCAAAATTTGATAATGGCATCAAAGATATCTATGAGGTAACGACAAGTTCTGGATTTAAAGTGAAAACAACGCTTGAGCACCGTTTCTTAACATTTGATAAAAACGGTAGGTTTTATCAAAAAACGCTTGCGGATTTACAAGAAGGTGATGATGTTGTGCATTTATTGAGTGAGTGGAGTGATGAACTTCCTTATGTGATTTTAAATACCAATTTACCAGCTCCATCGAAACATTCTTATGGACGAAAAAAAGTCTCCTTACCGAAGTTGCTCAATGAAGATTTAGCTTTCATAGTGGGCGCATACGATGCCGATGGGACCAAAATTCCCGATGAGTTTAGTAAAAATGGTAAGGGAATAAGTATTGCAGTAGCTAATGATCGTCCTGAAGATTTGAAGCAGTTAATGGCAGCAATAGAGCGATGTTTTGGCATTCCTCCAACAACTCGAAAAGGAGATGGCGCAGTAACTAAGGTAGAATTTTATTCTCGTATACCCAATGAGTTTCTAAAGCTTAATGGTTTACTAAAAGATTATTCAGTTACCGTAAGAGTGCCGCAGCATATTTTTACATCTCCAAAGAGGGTGGTTGAGGCATACATTGCCGGTGTGTTTCTAGGTGATGGTACTAATCGTGGAGGTAAAGGTGGTTTAAGAATTTGTACGGTATCTAAAGAATTTGCTCAAGACTTGCAACTTCTTTTAGTCAATTTAGGAATTCCCGCAAAAATTAAAATACAAGTAAGAAAAGAGAAAAATTGGAGAACTCTGTATACAGTTACAGTGAATGGGGCAACATTCATGAAAAAATTTGCAAAGATACTTACGCCTTATACCCAAAAGGTTTTGGATAACCCAATTTCGGTGCGTAATGGATTTTTTGGATGGCCTTTTAATGTGGTAGAGAGGTTTTTGTATATTCCTCATTTTCAAAGAACGCAAGCTCGAAACAATCCTACAACTTCTCAAAAATCAGTCATGTTTTTGCAGCAGATGGCACCAAGTCTGCAAGAAATAGATAAGACAGATGTGGAATTTTTAGCTAACTGCGTTCCAGATAAAATTGTTGCAATTAATTATATTGGAAAAGAAAATGTTTATGATTTAGAAGTTGAAAATGTGCATCTTTTGTCTGGAAATGGTTTCTATACCTCTAATTCAAGAAGGGGTGCCCTTATGCTTATGATTCATGATTGGCATCCTGATGTTGAGGAGTTTATTACGGTAAAACAAGATCTTAATAAAATTAATGGAGCAAATCTTTCTGTTTGTGTATCGGATGATTTTATGAAGGCGGTTAAGAATGATCAAGATTGGGATCTTCGGTATCCTGATTTAGATGATCCGCAATATGATGCAAAATGGAATGGCGATATTCATGATTGGATAAAACGGGGTGGAAAAGTAAAAGTACACAAAAAGATTAAAGCTTCGTACCTTTGGAATCTTATTTGTGAGGCAGCATGGCGGAGCGCTGAACCGGGTCTTCATTTTCTAGACCGTTCGAATAAACGATCAAATACGTGGTATTTTGAAAAACTTCTTGCAACGAATCCTTGCGGAGAACAACCGTTGGGCGCATGGGGAGTATGTAATTTAGGCGCGATGAATTTGGCTGCATATGTCAAGGATGATGATTTGCCGCATGATAAAGCGGGATGGTTTGATTATGAATCGTTTGGAAAAGATGTGCGAATAGCGATGAGATTTTTGGATAACGTCATTGACGATACTCATTATTTTTTCAAAGAAAACGAAAAAGTCGCGAAAGATATTCGTAGAACAGGTTTAGGTATTATGGGTATTGCCGATACCTTTATCAAAATGAAAATTCGGTATGGATCAGAAGAATCAACTGCGGTATCTAAAAAGATTTTTGAAGCCCTTAGAGATAATTCATATATTGCTTCATCAGATATTGCCAAAGAGAAAGGATCATTTCCTAAATATAATAAGGAAAAATATCAACAGGGTTATCATATCAAAGCCTTGCCAAAGGCAATTCGAGAAAAAATTGCTAGTCAGGGGATCAGAAATGCAGTTTTGTTAACCATTGCTCCAACCGGAACAACCAGTCTTGTTGCGGGTGTTTCATCTGGAGTCGAGCCGGTATACGAATTTGAATATTTGCGTAAAACAAAAGTGGGGAATGCAAAAATGTATCATCCGTTGTATGACAATTGGCGATTGAACCATCCAGATGAAAAACGACCAGATTATTTTGTCTCGGCAAATGATCTTATTCCTGAAGATCATGTCAAAATTCAGGCTATTGCGCAGGAATATATTGATTCATCTATTTCCAAAACAGTCAATGCACCAAATGGACACAGCGTTGATGATGTTAAAAAACTTTATATGATGGCATATGACGCCGGGTGTAAAGGGATTACCTACATGCGGGATGGGTCACGCTTGGGTGTTTTACAGCGGGTAGAGGAGCCAACCGTCTCCCAGCCAGCAATTATGAAGCGACCGATTATGGTTCAGGGTGTTACATACCAAACTAATACACCTGTTGGTGAAGCATTTGTTACCATAAACCATAATGAAAAACACGAACCATTCGAAGTCTTTATTACTATCGGTAAATCTGGGTCCGATATTGCAGCAATGGCCGAGGCATTGGGTCGGACTATTTCCCTATCCTTACGCTTAAACGGTGGTTTGCCGGCACGGGAAAGGATTCGTCAAGTGATTGCGCAACTCGCAGGTATTGGAGGCGCAGGGAGTGTGGGTTTTGGGAAAGACAGGGTGCGCTCCCTTCCAGATGCAGTGGCAAAAGTACTGGCTAAACATTACGGCTTTCGGGTAAATGGAAAAGTAGAAGATAAGGAAGAGAGTGCTGTGAGTAATGGGCATGTTGCAGAGGCAACCGGTATGAGCATGGTGCAGCAGTTAGCGATTGACGGTTCGTCTTCGACAAGCTTGTTTGATCTGTGCCCGGATTGTGGAGCAGGGACGCTTGCCTACGAAGAAGGTTGTAAAAAATGTTATTCATGCGGATATAGCGCGTGCTAATTCCTCTTATTAAACTGCCTCAATATATGGAAACAGAAGAAAAACAGACAAAACAGCTTGCAAATATTTTTATCGGACTGTTGGTTTTTGTTGTATTTTTATTTTTTGGATACGGTTTTTTAATTACACGAAGCCAAACAGATCAACCAGCAGCAAATGCTCCAACACCTACTATTGCTTTGGTTGATTATGTTTCTTATCAGGGTGTAACTGGCAAAACAGCCCTTGATTTGCTCGATACACGCGCCGCGGTGGTGCAGGCAGCATCTGGCCTTATTATTTCGATAAATGGACGGAAAGCAGATAATAGCCAACACGAATATTGGGCGTTTTATATTAACGGCAAAATTGCCCAAGTCGGGCCAAAAGAGTATGTAACAAAAGATGGAGATACGATTGAGTGGAAGATAGAGAAATACTAAAATAACTCAAAACTCAAAGCTCAAATGTCAAAACAACAACTTAAAACTCAAAACTTTATAAGTCCTTTATTAATTATTGCTATTGCGGTTGTGTTACGGTTGATTCCACATCCGGCAAACTTTGCCCCAATTGGGGCAATGGCGTTGTTTGGAGGTGCATATCTTAACAAGAAATATGCATTAGCAGTGCCACTGCTGGCAATGTTTGTATCGGATTTGTTTCTTGGTTTTCATAATACCATGGGGTTTGTGTATGGAAGCTTTTTGTTTATTGGTATTCTTGGTTTGTGGTTAAGAAGGCACAAAAATGTTAGAAACGTGATAGGTGCCGCGTTTGTTTCGTCAATACTTTTTTTCCTTATTACCAACCTTGGAGTATGGTTGGTTAGTAATATCTATCCAAAAACGGTTGCAGGACTAATAGAATGTTATATTGCAGCAATCCCGTTTTTTAGAAATACCCTGGTTGGAGATTTGTTTTACACAGCGATGTTCTTTTTTGGTTATGAATTAGTGTTGCACTTTGTCAAAACCTATGGTCAAAATCTACACAAAAACAGGGGATAAAGGTGAGACCTCTTTATTTGGAGGAAAACGAGTGTCAAAAGCCGATCCGCGGGTCGAGGCATACGGAACGGTTGATGAGCTTAATTCTGCGATTGGCATTGCCATCGCAGAAGCTCAAAACTCAAAACTCAAAGCGCAAAACAACAGCTCAAAACTCAAAACTGAACTAGAAAAGATTCAAAATGATTTATTTGATATTGGTTCAACATTAGCAAACCCAAAAGCAAAACCGATCGAAAGATTAGAGAAAAGAGTAGAAGATTTTGAAACAATGATTGATGAGATGACAAAAGAGTTGCCGGAGCTTCGGAATTTTATCTTACCTGGCGGGGGAATGAGTGGTTCGCAATTGCATTTTGCAAGAACTATTTGTCGGAGGGCAGAGCGCAGAATTGTTGAGTTATCTCAAAAAGATAGTGTTGACAAAAGTATTGTAATGTATTTTAATCGACTTTCTGATTTGTTGTTTACTATGGCGAGATTTGTTAATCACAAAGAAAAACAAAAAGAAACAATTTGGACAAAATAGTCCAACGGGTGAAACCTTGTGAAATTCAAGGGTAGTGCCGCTACTGTGATAACCAGAACCCCGATATGAGTCTTCCGAGCAGAAGCAGTTTTTTTATGGAAAGAGAAATAAGGTTAGACTCACAAGCTTTTGATATTAAAAAAGAAAAAATATATACAGATGCGGAAATACGTAAAGACACAATCTCGTATTTAAGCGAGTATCGTTTGCGTGTCCAGAAATATGATTATGAATTGCAGTTTTCTTTTGTGGAAGGTGAGGGATATAAAGTTATGGATATATATAGGGGTGAGGCAATGAGCGTTAAAACAAAACGAACTTTGGCAGAGCGGCGAGCAAAAGGATTATCAATACATAGAGAAATAGCAGAAGATGAAGGAGCTGAAAACCTTGATGAGCAGCTGGCATTTGCCCAAGAAGGGGATAGAATTTTTTGGTTAAGTCCGCCTGGGCCTAAAGAAGATGGATATGGTAATTACGGGTTTGTTTTTGAAGGTAAAATTAAAGATAGACGGCTTTTAATGACCGCAATCAGAGTAGAAAATCCAACTATTGCTCAATTTAATAAAGCTTTTTTTGAATTAACAGGAGATAATGTTGGCTATATAAATCCAGAAGGATTTTTGGCAAACCCTAGAGTTGTAGAAAATAGTATGGCTGATACAGATGCGGTTCTGCAGAAGAATTTTTCATTTGTGATAGATCAAAAAGAAGCACAGATAAATAAACAAGTTATTGCAGAAATGGATAGAATGATTGATGAATTTGTCGGAGTAGTAAAAACTGGAACACGAGAGGAAAAAATTACCTCTTTTTATGCGCTGGAAAATTACGCGCTCGAACTTAAAAAAAGACTCACTCATAAGGCTGAAGCAGGAGAAAATGATAACATTATTTTTATGAGCGATCATCGTGAGCACAGATATTTAGTGGATATACTCTCTGTCTATAGATATATGCCTCCCATTGTTGGAGGGAGTTGTGGTCCAACAGGAGAGGAGACACGAAGCAGCGACATTTTTGCAAATGATTTTAGTGATCTAATGAAGGCAATTTTTGGTATTGATGATGAAGAATCATATTCTTTTGACAAAAGTGGTGTTTGCGTTAGGTGCAATACAGATACTATGCTTGGACCCTGTAATTTATGTCAAGGTTGCGATATATATTTGCGATCTCAAGCTGCGTAATAAACGTTTGTGCGCATCTTTATTTAATGCTATTATGATTATATGGATGACACTGCCCAGAATACAACTCAAAACATAAAACTTAACACTCAAAACTCGGGACAAGGAAATGATGCTGTTGGGTCGGTGGCAAAAGAGCATGGGCCCGCTTCGCAGCGAGGCGAGCCAATTCGACAAGAAGCATATATCCAGCCATCGGGGGCAGAGACACAAGCAGAAGTTTCACCTGAGTTACAAGAGCATGGAGTAGAGGCGGTTGTTGACCAGGAAAAACCACAGCTTACAGAAGCTCATACAAATATTGGCCTACGTCATGCGAAAGAGTCAGTTCCTGCTCCAACAAAAGCAACATCCAGTTCACATATTAAGTTACCAATGACAGAAGAAGAGGCAGACCAGAAATTCAAGACTACAAAAGTGGATGATTCAGATCACTGGTTTGCAGCTTTAGTGAAGAAGGTGTATAGGCAATTGCGTGAAGCAGTACGGGTATAAGTATGTTTTTAGAGGCATTTTTACCACAAAATATAATTCCGTTTGTTATAACCGTTGCCGTTACTTTTGTTTCGGTCGTTACGTTTATTTTTGGCGTGTGGGGTTTGGGCTACCTTTTTTTACTTTGGTCCCGACATAAAGACCGCGAGGAAGAATCGCTTTCTTCCGTCTTATTGCAGGTGGCAGTACCGCGTGATAACGAAATAAAAATAGACGCAGCCGAGCAGATGTTTTCTTCTCTTGTGTCTCTTCACAAAAGCGGCAGGTTTATGTTTTTCCACAGGCAGCCCCATCTTTCTTTTGAGATTGTTGGTCTCCCTGGGGATATCCGTTTTTATGTCTATACCTCTAAAAAATTACAGGACTTGGTGGAAAAGCAGATAAACGGCGCTTACCCGGATGCGGAAATCGTGGTGGTTGACGAGGCAGCTGCCAAACAAAAACAGGTCAATATTGTGGGTGGGGAATATAATATTTTTTCCGATGGCGGCAAGGTTGCGTTTGCTTCTCTTTGTACAAAAAAATCAGCCTACGAGCCAATAAAAGTGTATAAAGATTTACCGGTCGACCCGCTTTCGTCCATTACGTCGGTTTTGGCCAAAATGTCCCAGGGTGAAGGAGCTGCAATACAAGTGATAGTAAGTCCTGCAGAGAGGAAGTGGAAAAAGCAGGGGAGGCACTATATTTCGGAAACTAAAAAACGGGAAGCAAATCCGGAAACCGCCAAATACTCCTCTGACAGTAAAGAGTTGGAGGCAATAGAGAATAAAATTGGTAAGCCGGGGTTTAATGTAGTTGTGCGAATTGTGGTATCTTCCAGCACCAAAGAGTCTGCTAGCGCCCATTTAAATAATATTGTCGGCGCATTTAGTCAGTTTGACGGCGTGAATGGATTTAAGAAAAACAAGCACCGTTTTAAGAGTTTATTCATAAATGACTTTTTATACAGGTATCTTCCCATGCGAGGTCAGATGTCTGTTTTGTCTGGTGAAGAATTGGCAACAATCTTCCATTTCCCAAACAAAAGTATTACCACACCAAATGTATATTGGATGACTGCCAAGCGGGCTCCTGCTCCGGCCACTACTCCTGATTCTGGACTTTATTTGGGAAAAAGCACTTATAGAGGTTTTTCAAAACCAGTGTATATGAGCCTAGATGATAGAAGGCGCCATATGTATATTATTGGAAAAACAGGTACAGGAAAGTCGGAATTTTTAAAAGACATGATTATGCAAGATATTAGAGCGGGGCAGGGTGTGGCGGTAATTGATCCTCATGGAGATTTAATCGAAGACATGCTTCCGATGATCCCCCCCAGTAGGGCAGAAGATGTAATTTTATTTGATCCTTCTGATCTTAATCGACCAATGGGACTTAATATGTTAGAAGCAAACAGTGAAGAGCAAAAACATTTCGTGGTAACTTCAATTATTGGGTTGATGTACAAGCTGTTTGATCCTAATAAAACCGGTATTATTGGTCCCCGTTTTGAGCATGCGGTAAGAAACGCCATGTTAACAGTTATGTACGAACCAGGGACAACATTTATCGAGGTGGTTAGAGTATTGACAGACCAAAATTATGTCCAGGAGTTGCTGCCAAAAGTTGCTGATCCTATTGTTAGGCGGTACTGGACAGACCAGATTGCCCAAACAT
>CAZIZQ010000016.1:0-22711 GCA_964544105.1 uncultured Gammaproteobacteria bacterium
TACTTATTATTACTATATAGAATATAGACGACCGATTTTTTACGATATAAAATTACCAGAAAAAATGACGCAAGGAATTAGTATTCATATATGGAATGGCGCAACCGGAATTCTTACTGAACTTATTAACCCAAATATTCCTCGAACAAACGACGTAAATGAAGCGACTCTTGCCGATGGAGAGAGTTTTTATGATCACTTTATAGGTCTTCAAATAAAACAAATCAGTCATGATTCAAGTGGGGCTATTTTAGAAATTAGTAAAGATTCTGATAGTACCATAAATACTCTAAGAAATATCTCAGGATTTAATAGTAATGCCGAAAATAATCCACAATACAAACTTTTTACTCAATGTTTTAAGGAGAAAGCAAATACGGCGTCGTGTCTAGATAAAAATGCTGTGGATTTTGATAAGGATGGAGATGTGGATGAGCAGGATTATAAGTTGTTTCTACAAAGCCTCGGACAGTAGCCTGGGTCTTTACAAATTTACGCATATTTGTAATAATAAATTTACATTATGAAAAAGAGACTTTTGTATTACGAATTAGTAAAGTATCTAAACCATAAGAATGCGCTTCTTATTACCGGCATGCGGCAGGTGGGGAAGACCACGCTGATGCGGCAAGTTTTTGAGGAAGTAAAAGAGCCTAAATTGTGGTTTGATTTTGATAATCCTCTGGATCAAAAAGTTTTTGAAGATGAAGATTATAAACTAGTCTATAAAAGATTGGTTGGCATGGGGAAAAAAGCAGGTAAGCTTTCTGTATTTATTGATGAAATTCAAAACTTTCCTGAAATAACAAAAGTAATTAAATATCTGATTGACCATCATGGTGTTAAATTTTACTTAACAGGCTCTTCCAGTTTTTATCTTAAAAATTTATTCCCCGAATCATTATCAGGTCGTAAATTCTTGTATGAGCTTCCACCTTTTAGTTTTCAAGAATATCTTTATTTTAAAGATGTAGCCTCATTAAAGGAGGTGCAAAACGTTACTTTGCAGGACGCATACAAAAAAAATAGTATTTTTACTCATAAAGCTAAAGTTGCAGAATATGACGATTTCCTTATGTATGGCGGTTTTCCCGAAGTTGTTACAACTCGTGATAAAGATACAAAAGTAATGGTCCTCAAAAATATCTTTGCGTCGTTTTTTGAAAAAGATATAAAAATTTTATCAGACTATTCAGATATTCGGGAACTTCGAGATATGATTTTGCTTCTGGTGCCTCGAGTTGGATCAATGCTTGATGTTACTCGTCTTTCAAGCGAGATTGGCATAGATAGAGTAAAAATATATCGATTCCTGGAATTTTTGCAGGGAACATATTTTATTAGGCTTTTGCCAAGGTTTAGCAAGAGCATTGATCGATCTGTTGCCGGAGGAAAAAAAGTCTATTTTACCGATACTGGTCTTTTGAATGTGATTGGAAAAGTAAGTGAAGGACAAATATTTGAAAATGCTGTTATTAATCAACTATTAGGGTATGGTAAGGTAAGTTTTTATAACAAGCGTAATACTGCCGAGATTGATGCTATTTTAGATAAACAGACTGCTTTTGAAATAAAGTTAACTGGCACAGAAGCAGATCTTGCAAAACTTTCAACCCTATCCGTTGAGCTTGGAATATCTCAAACATTTGTGATTTCAAAGAAATTTCAGGGGAAAGATGGTTTTTTGTCCCCGGTAGCGCTTTAACTATTTGTCAATGGCAATTTTGTTGCAGACGTTGGGCGTAGATGTTGTTTGTAAGGGAAAGGTTGTATAAGGCAACGCAGTTGTTTGGGTCAATTGTAAGCAGTTGTTGGTACATTTTTTCTTCGTAGTCCTGCCATCCAACAACGCGGAAAAAGTTGGCAAGTCTAAGAAGTGAGAGAGAGTTTTGGTCAATTACTATTTTTTGTTTGAGTAATTTACTCGCATCGGTATTTTTTACCAAAATAATGACATAATCATCGAGATAAACAAGTTTCCACTCCTTATCTGTGACAATCCATTTTAGAAAGTTTTTGGCCCATGGCGTCATGTCGGTATGGGAGAAAAAGATGGTATTAAAATGATATTTTTTGTCTTGTTCATAGAATAGTTTTTGATCTGATTGCATAGGGATATAAACCTGCTGGATAAATGATGCTGGATAGGCTTCGGGCCTGCCGTCAATAAATACTTTTTCTTTTGGATAGAGGCGATAATCTAGATAGCTGCCAATGTCAAAATTATTAAACAACGGTCCTTTTAGATTGTTCTCCAGAAAAAAATCTGCTCCTTGCTCTGCTCCTTTGGCAACCCCAAGCCCAATTGGTCTTATTGCGACAATCTGAGTGATTTGCCAAAAGACAAAGACGAGCAGCAATAGAGTAGTAACGAGAGGTTTTATTTTAACAAAAGAAGATATAATCGAGAGATTTCTGGAAAAAGGAATAAATGTGCCAAAGACAAAAAGAGGGAGGTTTCGTTCGGCAGTTGCGGCAAGGTAGATAAAAAGAATAGCAAGAAGCCAGTCAACGACTCGCGCTTTTTTGATTGTAAGAAGTAGTGTAAGAAAAAGTAAAATTGATGATATTAAAAAGTAGAGAATGGTTGTTTTGCCACCAAAGTAGTTCCAAAGGAAAATAAGCGTTTGGTTTTCTTCAATAGTATAGCCATAGTTTTGAAAAACATGAAATGGGTAGAGAGCCCCATCTATTCCATTTGGATTGAAAAGCATAGTAAAAGAAGAGAGACAAAGCATTGCGGCAAATGTACCAATATATTTACTGTAGATATTTTTTCGGTGGTTTATGATTCCATCAATAAAAAATAGTCCGATAACTGCAATGCCGATAACAAAATAGATGTGCATGTTTACCCACAGAAGTTCTAAAATTGGGAGTAAAAAAATCCAACGCGTGTATCGCTCTCGATATCTGTAAAGAATGGCTATAAACATTGATAAAAAAAGAAAGCTGAATATTTCCGGTCTTACATCGGTTCGCTCAAACAAAATGCGAAGATAGAGAATCGAAACAACAGTTACTGCAATAATGTTTCCTTTTTTCGTAGCCGTAGAAAAGACTAAGCCGAATGAAACTACGACAATAGCTGTTGTAATAAGCAGTAGTCCATTAAATCCAAACAATTGTTGGATAATAAAAAAAACTACTTCGGAGAACCAGTGGGTGTTAATAAAAGGGAAATCTGGGTAGGTATAAGAGAAAAGGTTTGTTTTTGGGACATTAAAAGTTTTAAGAATAATTTCTCCCATCAATAAGTGCCGGCCTAAATCTTGAGTAAGGGCAGTAATGGGGTGGAGAAACCCTGCAATGAGGAGAAGAAAAATAGAGGAAGTAAGAAATATTTTTTGCATTATGTCTATATAGTATCAGGTTGTGTATACTAATTCTGTATGCAAGCTGTTGTCATGACAGAGATTGGAGGAGTTGAAAAGTTAAAATATACAACATTTACTGCCCCTATTTCTCAAAAAGATGAGGTTTTGGTAAAGGTTTTGTATTGCGGCGTAAACCATTTAGATATTCTTATTCGGCAAGGCAAAAGGCTGGGGGCAAAAATATTTCCGCATATTTTAGGATCGGAAATAGTTGGAGAATATAATAGTGAATTATTCGCTGTATATCCATGGACGTTTTGTGGAATTTGTGAGCAATGTAAAAATGGAAATGAGCAAATTTGTGATAGTGGTGGCACAATTGGCCGAAACACTTGGGGTGGGTATGCAGAGTATGTAGTAGTTCCTAAAAAGAACCTTATTAAAATTCCAAAAGGATTAGATTTGTCTGCGGTTTGTGCGATCGTGCTTACCGGCACAACAGCAGTGCATCTTGTAAGAAGGGCGAACATACCAAATAGATCAACGGTTTTAGTAACCGGCGCAACAGGCGGATTAGGAACATTAGTTGTTCAGTTATTAAAACATAAAAAATGTACAGTTATTGCTGTAACATCACACGCAAATAAAATTCCGGAGCTAAAAAAACTGGGCGTAGACAATGCATTTTTGGTAGAGGATATGGTTGGTGAGATGGAATATGCTGTTGATTTAGTGGGTGGTAACACGTGGTCAAAAGCCATACAGGCTTTAGGAAAAAATGGCACATTGATATTTTGCTCAACCTCGAGAGAGGAAATGGGAAGTGTTGACATTGGTAACGCATTTGCCAAACAGTTAAATATTTTGGGGTCATATGGTGGCGATAGAAAAGATATGCAGGAGGCGTTATTACTTTTTCAAAAAGGAATTTTTCGGCCGGTTATTGATTCGGTTTATGAATTAAAAGATGTAAAAAAAGCGCATGAGAAAATGGAGAAACAAAAATTATTTGGTAAATTACTCATCAAAATGTAGCTGTTCTCAATCTTCAAAAACAAAAATATTTTATTTGTAAAGATCGAAAGGGGAAGTTGGTTGGGTTAGGGTGGGTTTTTGTGTTCAAGCGTATGAACACTTACCCACGCAAAGGTAGCCAAAATCCCCCAAGGGTTAGGAGCTGGTAGCTCCTAATGAAAGCCAAGTTATTTGGTTGTGCGGCCCGGGGGTCGCTTACTCGGCGAGAATCTCTTTTGTGCATCGATAAGCTCGACCATGTAGGTGAACTTTCGATTTACACGAAAGATTTCTCCGAGGGTTACCTCCTGGATGACCGGAATTTCTGCTCCTCTGATGATAACCCGAATGTTCGGATCATCGATAAGTGCATCCCCGACAAAGAGGAGCACTTGGTAGGAGCGAATGATATTCCGACGGGATCCGATTTTAACAAGATGGAAGACATGCTCCGTCCCCGTGGTCTCCAACGACCGGGAAGCAGTTCCTCCTGCGCATCTTGGGCTTGATGGAAAAGAAAACCGCCACCACACCACCTCCAGATGGATTCAAAGCGACACATTCGCTTTCTCTGGTTTTTCTTGTTAATGAACAAAAAATAAACGTGCTTTTTGTCTATTTTCGTTTATCACAGGATGGTGTAGAATTATCAAGGAAAGATGAATTAAAAGTTGAGGATCTTTTTTTTAACAAAGCTTGGAAAAAATATGTAGCGAAGTCAAACTATTATAGGTCATTTATATGAACTTGACATGGGAGGGTGGAAGCGTATAAAATAGACTATGGAGCCATACAAAGTGACCCAACTTGATACATTTCCTCTTGGTCTAACCTTTGATGATGTTCTATTGCTTCCTGGATACGCAGATTTTTCCCGCTCGGATATTTCTCTTTCCACCAATATCACCAAAAAAATAAAAATCAACATTCCATTTGTGTCCTCGCCAATGGATACAGTTACCGAAAGTAGACTTGCCATTGCTTTAGGTAGAATGGGAGGAATTGGCATAATTCACCGCAATTTCTTAATAGAAGGCCAGGTAGCAGAAGTAAAAAAAGTGAAAGAGCAAGGCTTAGTTGTTGGGGCAGCAATTGGGGCGGGGGAAAAATCACAAGACCGTATTAAAGCTTTGATTGCAGCAGGCGTTGATGTGTTGCTTGTCGATAGTGCCGATGGATTTAAAAAGCCAGTGCTCGACACAACACAGTATATTAAAAAGACGTATCCACAAGTTGAAGTTATCTCAGGAAGTGTTGCGACAGAAGAAGGCGCCGAGGCAATTATCGCTGCTGGAGCAGACGGTATTCGGGTAGGGATGGGGCCGGGGGCAATTTGCACCACCCGAATCATTTCTGGTATGGGTGTCCCACAAATAACGGCAATTATGGAGACAGTTAAAGCGGCGAAAAAAAGCGGTGTTCCTATTATTGCAGATGGTGGTATAAAGTATTCTGGCGATATGGCAAAAGCATTAGCAGCTGGGGCATCAGCAGTTATGATGGGAGGATTTTTTGCCCAAAGTATAGAGGCGCCTGGTAAAGTGGTAAGTTTGAGCAGGTCGCAAGTGCCCAGGCGTTTTCAGAGCATTTTTAGGCAGGATGTCGAGGAATATAAATTTAAGGAATACCGTGGTATGGGGTCAGAAGGCGCCATGAAGCGGGGGGCAGAGGTAAAGTCGGAAGGGGAGTTTCATGGAAAAAGTTACAAAGACAGGGTGTTAGTTGCCGAAGGAGTAGAGGGTTTAGTTCCAATAAAAGGAACAGTTGAAACATTAGTTGAGCAAGCAATTGGAGGCATAAGGTCTGGTATGTACCACGTCGGGGCAAAAAACCTGCCGGAATTTTGGGGAATAGCAAAGTTTATCAGAATAACCCAGGCATCATTAACCGAAAGTCACCCGCACGATATTTTGGTCACAAATGCGGGAAAAAGCTACGCATGATTTATATTGTTGATTTTGGCTCACAAACAACACATCTTATTGGCAGGCGAATTAAAGAACTTGGGTCTGCGGTAAAAATTGTTACCCCAGAGCATCTTCTAGAAGAAATTTTCAAAGAAAAACCAGCGGGGATTGTATTGTCTGGAGGACCAGCATCTGTCTACGAAGATGGCAGCCCAACAATAGACAAGAAAATTTTTGATCTTGGTATTCCAATTTTTGCCATTTGCTACGGATTTCAATTAACAGCACACCTTTTAGGCGGGAAAGTAGCATCAGGCAGAAAAGAATATGGTCCTGCCACACTGCGAATAACGAATAACGAATCACGAATCACGAAAGAATTGCCGCAGCAATTCATTGTTTGGATGTCACATGGGGATGATATTGTTGCATTGCCAAGTGGCTTTACGGTTTTTGGTAGTACCGAGCATGTGTCATATGCCCTGTGTACAGA
This sequence comes from uncultured Gammaproteobacteria bacterium, assembly GCA_964544105.1. Classification (GTDB taxonomy): domain Bacteria; phylum Patescibacteriota; class Microgenomatia; order Levybacterales; family UBA12049. The sequence goes on from CAZIZQ010000016.1 coordinate 6,732, forward strand.
CGAAAAAAGAAAGATTTATGGATTATTATTTCATCCGGAGGTTGAACATACAGAGTGGGGGCGGCATATTTTGGCAAATTTCATCAGAATTTGTGGTAGTGAAGTAAAAGAACACGGCATTGATAAAGATGCAATTATTGCTGATATCAAATCAAAAGTAGGGGGAAGTTATGTCATTGGTGCAGTTTCGGGCGGTGTTGATTCAGCAGTTGCCGGCGTTTTGGTAGCCCGGGCAATAGGGGACAAATTTATTCCAATTTATGTGGACAATGGATTAATGAGGGAGGGGACAACAGAGCATGTGAAAAAAATTTTCACACAGACTGCTAAAATAAGTCCTATAGTTGTTGATGCGGTGGGGGAGACTTTAGAAGCTCTCCGGGGGATAGTCGATCCAGAAGAAAAAAGAAAAATAATTGGCAATTTATATATTGTAATTTTTGAGCATCAAGCGGAAAAATTGGTAAAGTCTGGTATGTCCGTCAGGTTTCTCTTACAAGGCACCATTTACTCCGATGTTATAGAATCTCAAGGTACCAAACATGCGGCAAAGATCAAAAGCCACCATAATGTTGGGGGTCTCCCCGAGCAAATGAAACTTGAGCTTTTGGAGCCTCTTCGAGAGTTATATAAAGACGAAGTTAAAACTCTGGGAAAAAGCTTGGGGCTTGAGGATGAATTTGTATGGAAACAGCCGTTCCCAGGGCCTGGGTTTGCTGTCCGGATTCGAGGAGAGGTAACAAAAGAACGGCTAGAAAAAGAAAAGCAGGCAGATACAATTGTTATGGAAGTATTAGAAGAAGCAGGATTGTTGCAGAATATTTTTATTTCCTTTCCGGTGATGACGGGTGCCGATTCTGTGGCAGTTAAAGGGGATGGCAAATTTTTTGGTGAGGTTATCGCCTTGCGGGTAGTTGAATCCCAAGATGTGATGACTGCAACTTGGGCTAGACTCCCCTACGATGTGTTACAGAAAATATCATCTCGAATTGTTAACGAAGTCCCGGGAATTTCCCGGGTTGTCTACGACATTTCTACCAAGCCCCCAGCTACTATGGAATGGGAATAGTTTGTAGAACATCTTTTAGCTCTTTTACTTTTTCCTCTACTTTATCCTCTTTGTTATTTTTTTCCTTTAATGTTTCTGTTTTTTTATCTTCTTTTTTTGCCTCTACTTGAATTATCGATTCAACCGTTTTTTTTATCTCCTGCTTTTCCTCTTTTTTATCTTGGCCATCTTTTTGTGTTGTGTTTTCTCCGCTTTTACTTGCTACATTTTCTTCTATAGTTGTTGGTGATATTTGTTGTTTTGGTTCTTTTATTATCTTTTTTAGGTCTGATGGTTGCTCTATCAGGGTTGGCCGTGGAGTAATTGAAGAAACAAAGTGTTCGGAAAATTGTCGCACCGGATAAAGTGAATCACCTGGTTGTGCCTGTGTTGCAGCAGCAAATATAGTGGTTGCACCTACAAATAATAAGATGACTACAGGGGTTATCCATCGAAACATTGGTGTTGTCCAGAATGTTTTAGTTTCTGGTTTATCTAGTAATATTTTCAGCTCCTTCCATCCTTCTTGACGGAACGATTTTCTCGGGGCAATTTCTCGATATTCTTTTTTTAATTTTCCAAATATATCTGTTATTTTCATAATGTTTCTTGTAAATATATTTTAAGTCCTTTTAAGATTCGGTGCACTTTTACTCTGATTGCACCCTCTTTCATATCTAAGGCTTTAGCAATATCAGCAAATGGCATTTCTTCAAAAAATCGAAGGATTATCATATGTTGTTCAAACTGAGGGAGTTTTTGTAAAACATCTCGGACGCGCTCTTTTTTCTGTGCGCGTATCAGCTTTTCTTCTATATCATCGGTAAAAGGCGGGTCTGGAATAACAGAAAGCGACAAGGTCGGTTTCTTCCGCCGTACATCAGTTACCAGATTTCTGGCTATGGCAAAAAGGAATGCCTGGAATGTGCCACGCTTCGTGGGAGAAAATGAATCCAGCGATCTCCATGCACGAAGAAATGTTTCTTGCGTAACATCCTCTGCTTTTGTTCGTTCCCGGAGTAAAAAATACGCAAATCGGTAAATCTTTTCCATATACATTCCATATAATTTCCCAAATGCGTCTTTATCTCCTGTTTTTGCTTTTCTTACGAGTATGTCCCAAGCTTCGGTCATACCCGCATAGTATACCACCTCCAACACATGTAACGTAATAAAAGCTATTTTGTAACATTTTGCTCCCCGGCTCGTTATATATGTGTTATGAAAAAGAAAACAGTTCTTTTTACAATACCCCTTTTAATCGTTGTGTTTTTTTCAAACCCTACGCAGGTAGAAGGATTATCTCTTGTTAAAAACAATCTCGACGTCAGGCTGGAAGAGAAAGTAGAAGTTGACAATGGTATTGAAGAAAAAAAAGAGATTAAAACAAAAATTCGTCTTAGAGATGATGAGGAGAAACGAAATACGAACGAAGAATTTTCTATAGATGGTGTGGTGACAGGATTAAATGTTTCGGAAAATAGTTTTGTAATAAGTGGAAGAACTATTGTTATTAATTCTGCAAAAGTGCCAAAATTTCATCAGCTTGGTATTCTTACTGTTGGGGCGCGGGTAAAAGTAAAAGGTATAATTATTGACAATGTTTTTTATGCCGAAAATATAAATGTTATCGGAACCGGTCAAGGTAGATTCCAGATAAAAGAAGAAAATTCATTTATGCTAGATATGCAAGCATTATTCCAACAAATATCCTTATTTTTTAAACAACGATTGAGCTTTCTTTCCCGAAATTAATATCTTATTTAAGATCTAATTTTTACTTATGAAAGAAAATATGCAGTCTCTCGTGTTTACCCTTACTCTGCGGCAAAGTATTGTGTGTCTTTCGTTGAGGATGGTTTTTTTGCAGTTTATTTTTGCTTTTGCATACTTCCCGATTATATTTTTTCCGCATTTCATGCCTGTTACTCAAGAAGTAAAACTTTTTGCTTATTCATTCTCAACTGCCGCATTTGTTCCGTTAGTTCTTGTTCAGATATATCTTGTAATACTTATTATCCTTCGTTGGTTTACGCAATATTACGTTATTCGGCCTGGTGAAATATTATTTAGGTCTGGTATTTTTTCCCGTAAAGAAAAAACATACTTGCTCAAACATATAGAGTCTGTTACCTGTAATCAAAATTTTATGGAAAGGATTTTTAATTATGGAACAATTCAATTGTATAACCCAATTTTGAGACTGTATATCCATGTCGATAGGATTAATAATCCTAGAAAGTACGTGCAAGTTATAGAAGATGCGGCCAAGGTAGAATCAGCGCAGGCTCAAGATTTGCTAAAAGAATCGCCGGATATACTTACGGTTATTGATAGAAATGAGTAAAAGATATTGATATGAAGATTTTAGTACTTACATTGCTGTTTTCTTTTGGATTTGCTTTTTTTGCAACACAAAATACAAAGGAGGTCTCAATACATATTGCTCAATATGTGTTTAGTGGGCCACTCTATATAGTTGTTTTGAGCTCTATTTTTGTAGGTATTGTTTTTGCAGGAATTGTTCATTTTTTTACTTCTCTTTTTTCTCTTTTATTGCTACAGAAAAAAGAAAATACCATAAACGAATTAAAAAAAACAGTCGTTGAGCTAATTAAACGAGTCCACTTGCTTGAATTGAGGATTGAAAAAGAAAAAAACGAAGAAGGGCAATTACAACAATTTGAACAACATGTAGTATGAATACTTTACTTTGCAAATTATGGCGAATACTGAATCTCTCTAGGGATGTTCAGTTGTTTATTATGCGGTTATTTCAGGATCAATTTTTACTTGGTGTAACAGGCGTTATTTTTAATGAAAAAAACCAGATTCTTTTGTTTAAGCATACGTACCGGCAAAATCCCTGGAGTTTACCCGGTGGGTTTCTTAGGGCAAAAGAGCATCCAATTGTCGGTCTTGAGCGTGAAATAGAAGAAGAATCCGGGTTTATTGTGAGCGCTGAAGAACGTTTGCGTATTAATATAGATACCCAAACTGCACGGTTAAACATTTCTTATATGGGTAGTTTTATTGGCGGCGAATTTAAACCAAGCAGCGAAGTATCTGATTATGGATTATTTCCTTTAGATCGTATGCCACTTATTTCTAAAGATCAATTTGCATTAATTTATGAAGCACTAAAACTGCGTCAAACAAAGAATGATCAAAGGGCTATTTTTGAATCCACTCCTCAAGGTTTTTACGGGCCTCTGCATCAGTAAATTGTTGCGGAGGGGATTTCATAAAGTAAGCTGATGCGCTCATAATTGGCCCTCCGATTCCTCGGTCAAGAGCTAGTTTGCAACATCTAATGGCATCTATTACCACTCCAGCAGAATTTGGGCTATCCTCTACCGACAAACGAACTTCTACATTCATCGGTACATCGCCAAAATGGCGGCTTTCAATGCGGATAAATGCCACTTTATTATCTTTAAGCCATGGGATATAATCCGAAGGCCCGATATGGACGTTGTCAGGTGTGATATTGAGATCTCGAAGTTTTAATTGCGAGGTGACAGATTGTGTTTTGGAGATTTTTTTGGATTTTAAGCGACTTCTCTCAAGCATGTTTCTAAAATCAGTATTTCCTCCCACATTAAGCTGGTAAGTATGGTCAATTGGCATGCCCCGGTCTAAAAATAAATTAACTAAGGTTCGGTGGGTGATGGTGGCGCCTACTTGAGATTTAATATCATCGCCAATAATTGGAAGATTTTTTTCTATAAAACGGTTTTGCCAGTAAGGCTCGCGGGCAATAAAAACTGGGACACAGTTAATAAACGCGCAGCCTGCTTCAAGGATTTGCTCAGCATACCATTTGGTGGCTTCCTCGCTTCCAACCGGCAGGTAAGATATAACGACGTCTGTTTTGGTATCTTTAAGAATTTTTACAATGTTTGCGGTTTCCCCCGGAGCCTTAACAATAACTTCTTTTAGGTATTCTCCAATCCCGTCATGAGTCATGCCCCGACTAACCTTAACACCTGTTTTTGGTACCTCTGCAAAAACAACAGTATTATTTGGGTCTGCGTAAATGGCTTCTGCAACGTCTTTACCAACTTTTGTTTTATTGATGTCAAATGCAGCCACTACCTCAATGTCAGAAATTTTGTAGCCACCCAAAACTGTATGCATGAGTCCTACTATTTTTTGATCCTCTTTTGTGTCTTTGTAGTATGTAAGTCCTTGTACTAGCGAAGATGCGCAGTTCCCTACTCCAATAATAGCAATCCTGATTTTTTTATCCATGGAAGTTTAATCATAACATAAAGATTATCGTAAATCGAGGGTTGAGCTTTTGTAGGTAAAGTTTTTGGGTTTGATAATGACTTGTCGTTCTCCTTCTGTGATATATCCTCCATTGATACTTTCAAAACCATTTTCTTTGACAATACTTTGTGCTTTTGCAATGTCTGCCTCGGGTAAAAATATGGCATAGTCTTGTCCCATGTTGTATGTTTGGTACATTTCAAAATCAGAAAGTTCGGCATGTTGTTGGATAAAATTAAATACTTCTTGGGGACGGAAAATATTTTCAATTGTGTAGGTAAAATTTCCCCGAGCCCGCATAACTTTTCGTACACCATGGCCGGTAATGTTGCTAATATAATGGATGCCTATTCCACCATTAAGTAAATCCTGGACAAGTTTTGCATAGATATTTGTTTTGGTCAGTAATGTCTCGCCATAGAGTGTTCCATCAGTTAGTTTTGTACCATATCCATCTGGTAATTTTTCTGCAATTGCTCGTGTCAAAGAAATGCCGTTGGCATTAACACCATTACTTTTTATAAATAAAATTCTGTCTCCTGATTTCAATTTTTTGTCGGTCAGAAGATGTTTTTCGTTTTGGATAATGCCAATTGCCGATCCGGCAAACTCGGCGGTATTTGGTATAACAACTTGTTTCATGGTGGCTGTTTCTCCACCTCCCCAGGTGGCATTAGCGATGTCGCAGGCATTACTCCAACCCTTAATTAAATCAGTCATGCGGTCTTTATCTTGCAGCCAGGCGTTATCTTCAACTGCCCAATAGGCATGCACCACGAGCGGTTTTGCGCCAACGGTTACCAGGTCGTTAATAATGGTGGCAATAGTGTCGTGACCGATGATATCGTAATAGGTTTTTGCGGTAATTTTTCTCATTGCATCGGCAATTAAATTTTTAGTTCCTAATCCCTCGATAACAGATGCCATAAGGACATCTCCTTGTTTCCAAACAAAGGCAGATTCACCTCGGGTGTCAGTAATCTCCTCAAATCCATGCGATTTCAGATTTTTTGCGGTTTGGCTAGCAGCAGTTTGGGCAAGTTTTTTTATCGGGTCTTTAGTGTCGTAGTTGTCTCCAACCTGGGAATAGGTAATTGAATTATTTTTCATACAATTTATATATGTTTTATATCATGAATTGATAGTTGTTCGAAAGAGTCAACAATCTTATTGGCTTTTTTCAATTGGTCTTTATTAGCAGTAGTTGTAATAGCAATACATTTCATTCCAGCTCTATGTGCTGCTTCTATACCAGTTGGAGCATCCTCAATAACTAAACATTTAGATGGAGAAAGCTCAAGTTTGTTGCTGTTAATAGGAATATTTGCGGATTGGGTTTTCCTGATATTGTTTCATCGCCTGATGTTATTGCCTTAAATTTTTCTGTAATCTTTAATCTTGTTAAAACTGTTTGTATAAACTTTAAATTAGTTGCTGAGCCAAGTCCTAAAATATATCCTGCTGATAACAATTTTTTAATAAAATCAATTGCTCCTGTAACTTGAACAATATCCTTTTTTTTAATCTCGTGGTAGACGAGTTCCCATTTTTTTTCTTGTAGTTTTTTAGGGTCTGTATTATTTTTATTTTGCTGAAGAGCGTCCTTAAACATATCTATATCTTTGAATCCTGAATATTTTTTTAGTATCTCCTCAGGGGTTATATAGATACCAATTTCCGCAAAAACTTTAGATTCTGCATTAGCGTGGATATATGAAGTCATTGCAATAACTCCATCCATGTCGAAAATAACTGCTTTGATCATTTTAGTCCAAAAAGTAAATAAAATTTATAAGTTAGCCTCGAAATTCAAGGCTTTTACGTTATTTACTTTCATCGTTGGTAGATAAATTCTTTTATATTGACAATTAGACCTAAATTTGGTTTAATATAACTACTTACCCCGTATGTTTATCATACGGGGCTTTTTTATGGTTGTAATCTTTAACTGTTTAGGAGGTTTTCTATCTACTCTAAATTTATTATCAAAGTTTAATACAAATGCCTTATCTACTTTGTAAGACATTTCAAGAGAAAATCTATTAGGAAGAAATATGGCACATGTTGGAATTTTAAGAACTTTTACTATCTCCAGTGGATAAATTAGATCTGCATCTCCGGTCATAATTGCAATTTGTCCACATCTCTTTAAGAAAATATCTTTAACAATATCTACTGACAAATGAACATCTACTCCTTTTTCTTTTCCAGAGGCAGGAGATCTGTGGCCTTTGTAGAATGTAACGTTCTTGGTATGGATTACTTCTCTATAAAATAAGGCTTCAGCGGCAATAAGGTCTTTTAAGTAAGGAATTAGATGATTTTTTCTATTCATATATGAAGCATAGAAATAAATTTCATCTATTTTGATCAGTTTATTTATTTCTTTAATGAGAAATTTAAATGAAAGATATTTTTTTGGACCAAAGAGTTGATTTTGTCCGGCAAAAAGATTAGTGCCGTCAATGTAAAGATAAGTTTTCTTTTTTGTTGGTTTATGTTTTTCTGACATAGTCTATCATATTTTCAAAGATTATAAGTCCAGCTGGCTTATTTATTTTCATTCGCCGCCAGTTGGGGTGGTTGGTGATATGGTTGAATTTTTCCGGATGGGGCATCATACCCAAAATTCTGCCGGTGGGGTCACAGATTCCGGCAATTGCATTAATTGACCCGTTTGGGTTATCAGGATATTTTTGAGTTGATTTTCCATCACTATCAACATAGCGGAAAACTACGGCATTTGTATCTTCAATTTTTTTTATTACATCCTCATTTGCAAGAAAATTTCCCTCTCCATGATTGACAGAAACGTCCATTATCTCATCTTCATTTTTAAGAAAAACACATCTGCTTTTTTGCTGTTGTATTTTTATCCATCGACATTCAAAAAGACCCTTTTCATTGTTGGTAAAGGTTGCATCCATGGTGCCAATATTTCGAAATGGCAAAAGTCCTGTACGCACCAGCACTTGAAATCCATTACAGATGCCAATAGTAAGTGTATCTTTACGCTCAACAAATTTTTTGAGTTCATCAGAAAAAAATGAAGTGAGTTCGACTGCCAAAATTTTCCCCGAAACAATATCATCTCCATAGGCAAATCCTCCAGGAAGGGCAAGAATTTGATAGTCGTTAAATTTTTTCTCACGACTTCTAAGTTGATTTATATGAATAATATCTGGATTTCCTCCTGCCAGCGCAAAAGAAAATGCCAACTCTTCATCACAGTTGGTGCCATCTGCTTTTACAATTAAAATATTTGGTTTCATAAATCACGTCCACCTCCGAGGAGTCATGGCTTCATTTCATTCAGCCTGTCTCCATGCCTGTCAAGCAGGCGAACTCCTTCGTCCGTTCCATCCGAGGTGATTAAAATCTTCTATCGTTAGTTCATCAAATGAATCGATTATTTTATCTGCATGTTTCAGCTCGTCTTTTGTATGGGTAGTTGCGATTGCAATACATTTCATTCCCGCAGTATGTGAGGAGTCAATACCATTATATGAATCTTCAACAGTAATACATTCGTTTGCATTTACTCCAAGTTTTTCGGCAGCTCGTAGAAATAGGTCTGGATGAGGTTTTCCTCTTGCAACATCATCTGCGGTTACAATAACAGGAAAATAATTATCTAAAGGAACGTATTTGCAAACCGCCTCAAGTTTTTTTCTGCCTGCACCGGTTGCAAGCGCAACGAGAATACCTTTCTTTTGAAGAAGAAGTAGAAAGTTCATAAATCCCGGGGTTGTTTTTAATCCTTTTTCGTGCAGAGATTGTGCAAGTAAAACATCTCTTTTTTCTAAAGATGTTTCTATTTGTTGGTCGGTAATCCCAGGAACAAGCTGGTGAAGTATTTCCGATGCTTTTTTTCCTAAGAATTTTTGAAATACCGGAAGCGAAAGTCTGACATTGTAGTCCTGGAAAAGCGCAGTCCATACAGGTAGATCATGCGCTATTGTTGTTTCAACAACAGTGCCATCCATATCGAAAATAACTGCTTTTATCATAGTTTCGTTGTCATGCTGAATTTATTTCAGCATCTAGAGATGTTTTTATAATATTAATTTGAGATTCCGAAACAAGTTCGGAATGACAGAGAATTTTCATCCAAAGATCTCCTTCATCTGTGTTTGCCAGGCATGTTTAAGTGTTTCTAATTGCGCAGAAAATAGATGATTATTTTCTTGAGAAACAGTAATTACTTTTTCTTTTTGTGTTTTCCCAAGGAATATATGAGGTACATTTTTGAAAAATGTTTTGGCTGTATTTTCATTTTCAACCTCAACCAGAAAACACCCGGCTGTTTCGTTAAAGAGGAGGAAGTCTGGACGTTCCACCTCGGAGGAGTCTAGGTCGCTGCCTCGCCACCGTCCGAGGTGTATATCTGCTCCATTGTTTCCTCCGACACACATTTCAAAAAGGCTAGTAATAATTCCTCCCTCGCTTATATCGTGGCAGGCAAGGATAGCATTTTTTTGTATGGCATGGTGAATTGCATCAAGGGTTTTTGGGAGTTGTTTAAGGTTAACGTGGGGAATGCGTCCACCTCGGAGGAGTCCAAAGTCTGATGCTTTGGCCACCGTCCGAGGTGTCTCAAGAACGTCAAAATATATTGATCCTGCCATTGCCGAAAAATCCATTGATCCTACAAGATAAATAAGGCTGTTGTTTTTCTTAAAATCAGCACTGACAGTTTTAGCAACATTGGGGATTTTCCCAAAAACCGACATACACAAAACCGGTGGAATTTTTATTACCTCACCATTTTTTCCTTTATACGTCGATGACAAACTATCTTTGCCCGAGATTACCGGAATACCAAGTGTCTTCATAAAATCACAGACTGCATCAACAGAACGGTCGAGTGACCATAGAGATTCCTCGTCCGGAAATGGCCAGACATAGTTATTTATGAGAGAGGCAGTTTTATAGTCTCCTCCAACCGCGACATAATTTGCAATTGCTTCAGTGCTTGCCCAAATGCTTCCCCAATAGGGATCAAAAGTATTCAATATAGGGTTTAACCCGTGAGATATTATCATGCCATATGCTTTTGAAAGTATGGGTCTTACAATTGCTGCATCATTTGGGCCATCGAGTAATTCTCCGCTGTATAGCTGCATGGCATTAGTGCCTTGGACTGTGTGGTCGTAACGTCTGACAATTGGTTCTTTTGAGCAAATATTGCCGTTAGATAATACCTTTTCAAGGATAGTTATCCATTCTTTTTCTGATTTAGGAATGTCCACCTTGAAGGAGTCGAAGTCGTTGCTTCGCCACCTTCCAGGTGTTTGTCTTTTTGCCACCTCCGAGGTGACCCGCTTCGCCAACCCGCTGCTTCGCCGCGAGGCGAGAGCTCCAGCGAGGCGAGCTGAAGAGGCTCCTCGGAGGTGAAGTTTGGGTTTTGTGGCTATCATTGTCCGTCGTGGGTATCCATGGTGGAGAAAATTCATATCCAGGTTGCAGATTTGATCATCTCCAAAAAATATCTTTAATTTCTGGTCGTTGTCAAATTGTCCAAGGTTTGCATATTCTACGTTGTATTTTTTGCAGATATTGATAAATGCAGCAAGTTTTTGTTTGGGGATAGCAGCAATCATTCTTTCTTGCGATTCCGATACCCAAATTTCCCATGGCGAAAGGCTTTTATATTTTAGAGGCGCTTTTTCCAAATGAATCGTTACTCCTAAATCTTCACCCATTTCTCCAATTGCCGAGGAAAATCCACCTGCCCCGCAATCTTGCAATGCGCGAATAAGGTTTTTGTCGCGTGCCTCAAGCAAGGCATCAAACATGCGTTTTTCCTCAATGGCATTGCCTATTTGTACGGCAGTTGCGTTAACAGTGATTGTTTTATCGGTCATCTCGGCGCTGGAAAATGTGGCTCCATGAATTCCGTCTCTGCCTGTTTTTCCACCAATAGCAATAATAATGTCTCCTGTTTTTGGTTTACCCTTTTGTGCTTTTTTGATGGGTAAAATTCCATAGCTGCCAACAAGTATTGTTGGTTTTGCCCGAAAATCTTTGTGGAAATGGACAGAACCATTATTGGTTGGAATACCCATCCTATTGCCGTAGTCTTTTACCCCCTTAACAACATTTTTTAATAGATACAAAGGTGGCAGAGACCCAACGGGTAATTCTTTTTCATCAAGGTCAACCGGCGCAAAGCAAAAAATATCGGTTGAGGCAATGGGTTTTGCCCCATGGCCTGTGCCAACAATATCTCGAAATACGCCGCCCACTCCTGTCATGGCGCCTCCGTATGGTTCGATTGCCGACGGACTATTGTGTGTTTCCCCTTTGCCGCAAATTGCATACCCGTCATAGAATTGCATAACCCCAGAATTGTCGACAAAGGCCGAAACTATATTTTTTTTATGTTTCAATGCCTCGCTTTTTATCCTAGAAAAAAGCGGCTCTTTTTCTACACCGTCAACAATCAGTTTTGCTTTAAATGTTTTATGAGCACAGTGTTCAGACCAAGTTTGAGCAATAGTTTCTAACTCTACATCGGTTGGGTATCTTTGCAGGTTTTTGAAGTAGGTTTGGATACTACGTAATTCTTCTAAAGAAAGAAATAATTTGTCTTTTGAAAGCAGGAGGAGTTGGTTATCGCTCATCCCCCGTAAAGGAATAGTTTGGGTTTTGCCAATGTGGCCTTTTATAATAAGTGTCGTAGGCGTTTCTGTAATAATGTGTTCGGTGAGTGGATTAAAAAGTTTAAGTTTTTTAATAATGTTTATTACTTCTTCTTTGGTAATATTGCCGAAAAAACCATATTCCCACGAGGCATCTGCGGCAATAAGATGTTTTATGCCAAGATCGTCGCTCGCTTTTACAATTGATGCAACTTCAGGATTCATAACGCCGGGCTTATAGGCGATTTCGATTACTTGATTTGCCTGGTGAAGAATTGGTTTGTTGATTGTGTAGATTTGGTTTATTGATTCACTGAAAAGTTTTTCTGCCAAAAGCACAGCTTCTTTTTCGGTTACTCCTTCCAGTCTATAAACACGGGCTGTTTTGACCGCAGCAACTTGTTTGATGGTCTCATATGTTGGATCTTTACCAATAATTGTTTGTACTCGAACTGTTTGTATCATGATTCACTTTAGTTATAAAATCTTACTACATCTCTCCATCCAATATCTGTTCGGTAGTGAAGATTGTTCCCCTCGATATGCAAAAACGATATTGCCCGATAGGCACGTCTTCTGGCTTCGATAATATTTTTTCCTTTAGCAACTATGTGTAAAACTCTGCCACCATTAACAAAAAACCGTTTTCCAACGCGCGTAATACCGGCGCCAAAAATTTTTACATTTTGTAACTTGCTTATCTCGTTAATGCCAAAAATTTCTTTCCCTTTTACCGCCTCGTAGTCATCTGGATATCCAGAGGTGCAAGCTGCAATGCTAATTCGCACTTTTTTACTTGGTGAAATTTTTATTTGTTTTAATTTTTTATCGAGTACTGCCTCAACAATGGTTATGTAGTCTTTGGTAAGTCCTGGAAGAATAACTTCTGCTTCAGGGTCTCCCCATCGGGCATTAAATTCTACAAGTTTTATGCCTACGCCAGCCGGCGGATCTGTAAGCATGCCGCCAATATATAGTATGCCTGTATAAGGTCTTCCTTCTTCGGTCATGCCTTTCATAAATGGTTTGAGTATTTTTGTTTCTGCTTCACGAGTAACTTTTTGGGTAACAACTCCTGCTCTGGCAACGCATCCCATACCGCCGGTATTTGGGCCTTGATCTTTTTCGTAAACAGTTTTGTGATCCTGCGCAGCATTTATTATTTTGTAATGTTCTCCATCACAAATTGCAAAAAGAGAAAATTCTTCGCCAACCAAAGCCTGCTCGATTAAAAATGTTTCACCGCTCTTACCAAATTTTTCCATGGCAAGAATTGCTTTTTTTGCCTCATCTTTTGTTTCTGCCCGAATAACACCTTTTCCAGAAGCAAGTCCCGAGGCTTTAATATAAAGTGACTGTTCTTCAATTTTTTCGACATACGAAATTGCCTCATCTGGATTATTGAAGGATTTAAAACGAGGAATGGGAAGATTGTATTTTTGCATAAATTTCCTTGCCCAATCTTTACTCCATTCAATTTCTGCTTGTTTTTGGGTGGGGCCAAATACCTTCACACGTAATTTCTTAAACCTGTCAACATATCCTTGAGCTAATTGATCATCTGCTGCTACATCAACTAGGTCAACAGCTTCTTTTTTTGCTAAATCGGCAATACTTTGAAAATCGTTAATACGGATATAGGGGAAAATAAAGATTTTTTTACTAAAAAAATCCATTAGTCCATTACCAGGTGCAACCAGAACTTTTTTAACCCGCTCATTTTTTGCATATGCGGTAGCTAGTGCATGTTCCCTACCGCCGGAACCAATAATAAGTACTTTCATAGTAAAAGCTCAAATCGCAAAGTGCAAAGTTCAAAACAACAGCTTAAAGCTCAAAATTTATCCAAGTTAGCTTTTAATTTTGAGTTATAGTTTTGAGTTTTGACATTTGAGTTTTGAGTTTAGTATTACAAAGAATTTGTAATACGTTTACATATAATTGGTTCTCTTTTTCTTTAAGTCTTGTATAAAGCGTGTCGATTGTATCACCTGGTTGGATTTTTTCAAAGCAGCGGCCTAAAACTGGTCCAAAATCAAACTCTTTTGTTAAAAAATGAATTGAGCTTCCGGCAAAGGTCGCTTTTGATGCAATAAAGTTTTGTATTGCTTTCTCAGCGAATTTTCCCTTGTTCCAAAGAGCCATTGTACCATCGGGGTTTTTTACGTTCCCATCGATGGTGTCTGAGATAATGCCCGGATGAACGTTAAGAATTTTGTTTGGAAAAGCGTCTATTACTTCATCTAAAATTACCTGTTTCCATCCAGTAAGACAAATGTAGGTTGGGTTAAATTTTTGCAAAAGAGGTAAAAGATCTTCTTTTTTAGGACAAATTTCAATCGGCAGATTATGTTTTTTTGCTCTTTCTAAACCAGGAGAATCTTTAGTGTCAGAAATCACTGCCACAATTTCCGCGTTAATTTTCCCGATTTGTATACCATCAATAATTGCCTGTAAATTTGTCCCTGTTCCTTTATTTGAGATCAAAACAGCAAGCTTTTTCATCACACACCAAAGTGAATATGTTTGGCATTTTCGCCAATGTCGATTGGGTAGTTGCCAGTAAAGCAGGAGGTGCAAAACAAACTTTGGGGCAATTCGGTTGCTTTTATTAAACTGTCGTAAGACAAGAAATTAAGAGAATCAGCACCAATAAATTTTTCAATTTCTGCAATTGTCATATTTGCGCCAATAAGATCTTTTTGAAAAGGGGTATTAATGCCATAGAAATCGGGATATTTTACCGGCGGACAACTGCTTAATAAATGCACTTCTTTTGCTCCGGCGTTTCTTACCATCGCAACAATTTTTTTAGATGTGGTTCCTCTTACAATAGAGTCGTCGATTAGCACCACTTTTTTACCAGTAATCAGTTCTTCGATTGGATTAAGTTTCATTTGGACACCACGGTCACGTAATTTTTGATCCGGCATAATAAATGTCCGGCCAATGTAGCGGTTTTTTACCAAGCCAAATTTGAGAGGAATATGTAGTGTGTTTGCATAACCGGTTGCAGCAGGGACTGATGATTCTGGTACAGGGATAACAACATCGGCATTTATAGGGTGTTCTTTTGCCAATAGTTTTCCTAGGTTTTCCCGGACTTTATAGACACGTTTTCCAAGGAGTTTGCTGTCAGGTCTTGAGAAATAAACAAATTCAAAAATATCCAGTTTTTGATTCGGTTTGGCAAGTTGAACTGAAGTAAGCGTATCGTTTTTGACGATAACCATTTCACCAGGTTGAACATCTCGAAGATAGGTAGCACTGACCGTGTCTAGGGCGCAGGTTTCCGAGGAAAAAACAAATCCTCCATTTATTTTCCCAATGGATAGCGGTCGGATACCATAAGAATCGCGAATGGCAATAAAGGTATCTTTTGTCATTATAAGGAGGCAAAAAGCTCCAGTGAGGAAGGGGAATATTTCTTTTACTGCATCTTCTAGTGTTTTACCATTTTCCAAATGCCATTTTGTGGCAGCAAAGATATGCTCGGTGTCGTTAAGGTCTGTTGTATCAATCTGTTTTTCTACTAAAAAACTTTTCAGCTTTTCAAGGCGTGGAAGGTTGCCGTTGTGGGCCATAATAAGAGAGTTTTGCTTATCGTTTACCGGTTGGGTATGTTGGAAAAGAGACCCGCCAGACGTTGAATAGCGATTGTGTCCTATTGCCATATGGCCGGTAAGTTTTTGTAGGTCGTCTTCTGTATATACCTGGGCTACTAACCCTGTTGCTTTATGGGTTTTGATTTCTTCGCCATTAGATGCAGAAATGCCAGAACTTTCTTGTCCGCGGTGTTGGAGGGCATAGAGGCCAAAATATGTCAGTCGTGCCGCGTCTAAACCTTTTCCATATACTCCAAAAACTGCGCATTTTTCATTTATTTTTTCCATATAGACATATTCTTTTTGATTCTTTCTTCAATATTTTCTTTTTCATATATTAGTAGTTTCTCTCCAGTTAGTATTTCGTATACGTCTTGGTATCTTTTTGAAACTTGCATAATAAAATCA
>CAZIZQ010000017.1:0-22586 GCA_964544105.1 uncultured Gammaproteobacteria bacterium
TGGTTTGAATCTTGAGTTTGTTATGCAAGAAAATCCAAAAGGAGGAATTTCTGATGCAATACGACTAGGGGAAAATTTTGCCAATAAAGAAGAAATTCTTGTAATTTTAGGAGATAATATTTTTACATTTAATTTGAAAGACAGTATTGACAGATTTTTACAGCGGGGAGAAGGAGCGGTTGTTTTTGGCGTAAAAATGGCAACAGATTCAAAACAGTACGGAGTTATAGAGGTAGATATAGAGGGAAAAGTAAAATCCATAGAAGAAAAGCCGGAAAATCCAAAATCTGATATTGCGCAAGCAGGCGTTTATCTGTATGATAATCGAGTATTTGATTTTATTAAAAAGCTTGTTCCTTCTGCCAGAGGAGAACTTGAAGTAACCGATCTTAATAATCAGTATGTTAAAGAAGGAACAATATACTGCGAGATGATTGATTGGTTGATAGATGCAGGAACATCATTTGACGAATTGCTTCGAGCCAACAATCTAGTTGCTGAAAAGGTAAAAAAAGGAGAAATATTATGAGTATTGGAAAAATAGAAGAAGCAAAAAAAGTCACAACATACGACCCAGATAAAAATATTAACGGGTCTCTTATAGAACTATATAAAGATGGAGATAAAACAGTTGCGTATTTGACTTCTGTAAAACAGGGAATGTTTAAGGGATACCATTTGCATAGAGTGCGGGCAGCACGATATGTACCAGTGAAGGGAAAAATGAAAATTATTCTTTACAAACCAGGATCTAGTGGAAAAGAAGAATATGTGCTTGATGCTCAAAATCCACAACGTTTGTTTATTCCAAAAGATACTGCAACAGGACTACAAAGTATTGGAGATGAAGAAGCCTGGCTTATTAATTACCCTGATCCTCCTTACGATCCAAACCTTAAGGATGAGCAGGTCGAGTATACAAAAGAGGAGTTAGAGCAAGGGGTTGTTAAATAATCTTCTATGAAACTACTTGTTACCGGTGGAGCAGGGTTTATTGGATCAAATTTTATTTTGTATTGGCTTTCCAGGTATCCGCATGATGCTATTGTCAATTTAGATAAGCTGACTTATGCAGGTAATATTGAAAACCTTAGAGATATAGAAAATAATCCAAAATATTCTTTTATTCAGGGAGATATTTGCGATACAAAGACAGTAGGCAAAGCAATGGATGGTGTGGATATTGTTGTTCATTTTGCTGCAGAGAGTCATGTTGACCGTTCTATTATCGAACCGGCCTCTTTTATTTTGACAAATATGGTTGGTACACAAGTACTACTTGATCAAGCTATAAAGGCAAACGTTAAGAGATTTCATCATATCTCAACAGATGAAGTATTTGGTGAGCTAAATCTTAATGATAAGAGTAAATTTAATGAACAAACATCTTTTAACCCCAGGAGTCCATATTCGGCAAGCAAAGCAGGATCAGATCATCTTGTAAAAGCGTATTATACAACATATGATTTACCTGTAACCATAACAAATTGTTCAAATAATTTTGGTCCCTATCAGTTTCCAGAAAAACTGATTCCACTTGCCATTACAAACATCTTGGAAGAAAAAAAAGTGCCCGTATATGGTGACGGTTTGTATGTCAGGGATTGGTTGTATGTAGAAGATCATTGTCGGGCAATAGACGTGGTTTTAAAAAAAGGGGAAATTGGTGAAACATATTGCGTTGGCGGGTTAACAGAGGACATTAATAATATAGCAATTATAAAGAAAATTTTGTCCCTCCTAAATAAAGGTGAAGATATGATTGAGTTTGTGAAAGATAGGCCCGGACATGATAGAAGGTATGCAGTTGATTGGTCAAAAATAAAAAATGAGCTTGGCTGGGAACCAGAGCATAGTTTTGATGAATGGTTAGAGAGAACTGTTGACTGGTATAAAATGCATGAAGACTGGTGGAGGCGAGTAAAAACCGGTGAATACCAAACGTATTACAAAAAGCAATATTCCTCATAAGTTATCTTCCTTTTTATTTTTGTTCATGTTACAATTAAAAACATTATGACGATTACCTTTATTGGGCATGGGTATGTAGGATTAGTAAGTGCTTCGATTTTTGCTGATTTAGGAAATACTGTGTGGGTTGTTGGTCATACCCTTTTAAAAATTGAAAACCTCAAGAAAGGTATTATTCCAATTTACGAGCCAGGATTAGAAGAGATTGTAAGACGAAACGTAAAAGCTAAACGTCTTTTATTTACTATGGATTATAAAGAATCAATTCCAGCATCCGAAGTTGTTTTCATTGCAGTGGGTACCCCACCAAAACCTAGTGGAGAGGCTGACTTAAGTGTTGTATATGAAGTGGCAAGAAAGATTGGTAAATATCTTGATGGCTATACAGTTGTGGTAACAAAAAGTACTGTGCCGGTTGGGACAAATTTTGAAGTAAAGAAAATTATTGAACAAGAAAAACCAAAAAAGGCAGAATTTGATATTGCTTCTGCGCCAGAATTTTTGCGTGAAGGCCAGGCGATTTCGGATACCATGCATCCGGATAGAGTGGTGATTGGTACAGAATCAAAGAAGGCAGAAGATTTATTGGTAAAATTGCATGCAGTAATTGATGGTCCAATTATTAAAACTGATATTTTGACAGCAGAGATGATAAAGTACGCAGCTAATGCATTTTTAGCGACAAAAATCTCTTTTGCAAACGCTATTGCGCAATTATCCGAAAAAACAGGTGCGAATGCTATAGATGTCTTACAGGGAATAGGTCTTGATAAAAGAATTGGTAAATCATTTCTTTCTCCAGGTCCTGGTTATGGCGGAAGCTGTTTCCCAAAAGATGTTAAAGCTTTGATTGCAATTGCTAAACAGCATGGATATGATTTTTCCCTTCTTCGGTATGTAGAAGAAATTAATAAAGAGGCCGTTGTTTCAATTGTAAGAAAAGTAAAAGAATTTTCCCCAAAAGATGCTATAGAGAAAAAGATTGGAATTCTTGGATTATCTTTTAAGCCTGATACCGACGATATGCGTGATGCGCCATCAATTGTTGTTATCGAATCATTGCAAAAAATTGGGTGCTCCATACAGGTATATGACCCAATTGCTATGGAAAACGCAAAAAAGATAATAAAAAATGTTAAATTTTGTCAAACTTCTTATGAAGCTGCGACTGGCGTTGATGTGCTTGTGATAATGACGGAATGGAACGAATTTAAAGAGATTGACCTTGAAAAATTAAAATTACTTATGCGAAAACCTACAATTATTGATGCTAGAAATATCTATAGTCCCGAAAAAGTATTGGCACTTGGTTTTTCATATAGAGGTGTAGGAAGATAAGGTATGCTAAAAAAAGCCCTTATAACTGGAGTTTCGGGATTTGCTGGTAGTTTTCTTGCGGATTTTTTACTTACTAATGGTGGGTATGAAGTAAGCGGGACATATCTTTCTGAAGCCAGCCTTGTAAACCTAAAGCAGCATAAAGATAAATTACATCTTTTTCAGGTAAATTTGATTCACGAAGAGGAAACAACACGCGTTATTGAACAGGTTAAGCCAGATCTAATTTTTCATTTAGCAGCTTTGCCTGCGGTTGGAGATAGTTTTTCAAAACCAGCTGAAACAATAATTAATAATGTTGTTGTGGAGTTAAATGTATTGGAAGGTATTAAGAATACGAAACTATTTAAATCTCGTATTTTAATTGTTTCATCAGCAGATGTATATGGAAAAGTTGCAGAAAAAGATTTGCCTATTGATGAAGATACACCTTTTATGCCGACAAATGCATACGCGGTTTCTAAAATAACTCAAGATTTTTTGGGATTACAGTATGTAATAAGTTACAATATGCAAATTATCCGAGTAAGGCCTTTTAATCACTTTGGGCCTCGTCAAGCAACAGGATTTGTTGTTGCAGATTGGTGTAAAAAAATTGCTCAGATTGAAAAAGGCCAGATAGCGCCAATAACAAAAGTTGGAAACTTAAAGGCAAAAAGAGATTTTACTGATGTAAGAGATATGGTTGAAGCATATGCAATACTACTTGAGAAAGGAGAAGTTGGAGAGGTATATAATGTTGGTTCGGGGAAGTCTATATGGATAGAGGATATATTGCAAATTCTTTTGAAAGAGGCGAAAGTAAAAATTTCTATTGAAAAAGATGATTTACTTTTTCGGCCAGTGGATTCATTGGATCGTGTTTGTGATAATTCAAAATTTGTTGCACTTTCTGGGTGGAAGCCAAAAATTCCAATAGAAAAAACGCTTAAAGAAACGCTGGATTATTGGCGAAATATTGTTTAGAATATAAAGATATATGAAAAGAGCACTAATTACAGGAGTTACAGGACAGGACGGATCGTACCTAGCTGAATTTCTTTTGAAAAAAGGTTATCAAGTTTTTGGTCTTACTCGCCGGACAAGTACAGTTAATAACGAAAGGATAGCCCATATTCAGGATAAAATAACTCTTGTTCAAGGGGATCTTTTAGATCAAAGCTCATTAGCTGCGGCAATTACCGAATCAGAGCCGGAAGAGATCTATAACTTGGCGGCACAGTCGTTTGTAAAGACTTCGTGGAACCAGCCAGTATTAACTGGAGAATTTACAGCGATCGGTGTTACAAGAATGTTGGAAGCAATTCGGACTGTAAATTCCAAAATTAGATTTTATCAGGCATCATCCTCTGAAATGTTTGGTAAAGTAACTGAAACACCACAAAAGGAAACAACCAGATTTTATCCAAGAAGTCCCTATGGTGTTGCAAAGGTATATGGTCATTATATTACGGTTAATTATAGGGAGAGCTTTAATATGTTTGCCTGTTCGGGGATTCTTTTTAATCACGAATCACCCCGCCGGGGACTCGAATTTGTCACCCGAAAAATTAGTAACACCGTTGCAAGGATTCATTTAGGAAAGCAAAAAAAACTCGGGCTGGGCGATCTTAACCCAAAGCGTGATTGGGGATATGCCGGAGACTATGTCGAGGCGATGTGGTTGATGCTTCAAGGTAAAGAGCCTGATGATTATGTCATTGCCACGGGAGAAAATCATAGCGTTGAAGAATTTGTCCGGCTTGCTTTTTCAGTTGTTGGAATTACAGATTGGGAGAAATATGTAGAAGCAAATAAATCAGAACATATGCGTCCTGCAGAAGTAGATTATCTTATCGGTGATTACAATAAAGCAGAAAAAAAACTTGGGTGGAAGCCAAAAACAAGCTTTAAAGAATTAGTGACTATGATGGTTCAAGCTGATGTGAAAATGGAAAAAGGAAATGGAAAAGCATAAATTATGCAGAGCGTTTTGGTTTCTGGCGGGGCAGGATTTATAGGTTATCATCTTTGTGAACTTCTTTTAGAAAAAAATTTTGAAGTTTATTGCATAGATAATTTTCTTACCGGATCACAAGAAAATATTGCTGCATTATCAAAAAATTCACACTTTCATTTTGTCGAAAAAGATGTAACGGAGAGAGGAATATATGCTGAATTTGAAACGATACCCTTCTCGGCAGTTTTTCATCTTGCTTCTCCAGCTTCTCCCAATAAAAAAAGCCCTAGAAGCTATATCGCTTATCCAATTGAGACGTTATTGGTTAATTCGATTGGCACGCAGAACATGCTTGATATAGCAAAAAAACATAAATCTAAATTTCTTTTTACCTCATCGTCGGAAGTATATGGGGATCCAACAGTTTCTCCTCAGAGAGAAGATTATTTTGGCAATGTTAATCCAAATGGTGTACGGTCTGTCTATGATGAGGCAAAGCGATTTGGAGAAGCAATAACAATGGTATATGTAAGAAAGTTTGATGTTGACGCGCGGATTATTAGAATTTTTAATACCTACGGTCCATATATGCAAAAGGATGACGGCAGAGTTGTTTCTAATTTTATTAACCAGGCAATAGAGAAAAAGCCGATTACCGTATATGGCGACGGGATGCAAACGCGAGCTTTTTGTTTTGTTTCAGATATGGTGAGAGGATTGTTTCTTGCAATGTTTACAAAAGGAACAAAAGGAGAGGTGATAAATATCGGTAATCCTGATGAAAGGACGATTTTAGACGTTGCAAATTTAATAAAATCCAAGACAAACTCTCAATCATCTGTTATTTTTCAAGATTTGTCAGAGGACGACCCAAATATTAGGAAGCCTGATATAGAAAAAGCACAAAAGCTTTTGGATTGGAATCCAGAAATACCATTGGCAGAAGGACTTGAAAAAACTATACAATATTTTAAGAGTGTATGAAGGTAGTCATTATTATTCCCACATATAACGAGAAAGGCAATATAGAACGCGTGGTAGATATTTTGGAAAGAGAGATATTTCCTAAGATTGAAAATCATAATATGCATATATTAGTGGTCGATGATAGTTCTCCTGATGGGACATCTGGAATTGTTTTAAGCATGATGAAGAAATATAAAAATCTTCATTTACTGTCTTATGGGGAAAAGCTGGGATTAGGGGCGGCATATGTAAGAGGCATGTCCTATGCAATAGAAAAATTACAGGCAGAGGTTATGTTTGAAATGGACGCAGATTTGTCGCACGATCCCAAAAAAGTACCGGAATTTCTAAAAAAAATAGATGAAGGGTACGACTTGGTTATAGGAACCCGTTATAGCCAGGGAGGATCAATTCCACAAAATTGGAGAACGGTTCGTAAGGTGTATTCAGTTTTTGGTAATTTGCTTGTGCGTTCAATCCTTATGCGGTTTTCAATCCATGATTGGACAGGGGGATTTCGGGCATTAAGAAAAGAGGTGTTTATAAAAGAAAAGTTAGAGCTTACGGCATTTAAGGGATATACTTTCCAGGTTTCTTTTTTGCATAAAGCTGTTCGGGATGGTTTTAAGGTGGCTGAAGTACCAATTCATTTTACAGATAGGACGCTAGGACGATCGAAAATTGTTCCAAAAGAATATATCATTGATTTATTGCGGTATGTTATTATTGCCCGTATTTTGGAATTAAAAAGATTTATAAAATTTCTTATTGTTGGGACAACCGGATTTATTGTGCAGATTGTAGCGCAGGAGGTTTCTGTTCGCGCGGGGATTGCATATAGCATAGGTATTGTTTTAGCGCCTATAGCATTTTCAATAACAAGTAGCGATAATATTGCTGCAGTACGAGATGCTGTGGCCGGTGGTATTGGCGCCGAAGGAGCAATACTGTCAAACTTTCTTTTTAATAATTTTTGGACATTTAATGATACACACCAAATAAAACAGCGTTCTGGTTTTTTTGCCAGACTTGGTAAATTTAATTTTACTTCCTTTGCCTCAATTATTATTCAGGCAACATCTATTTGGATTTTTGTTCAGCTTCTTGGAGAAAGCATAACAATTTTTTCTTATGCAATTCCAACAAGGATAGTTGTTGTAATACCAACAATTATCTTTTTGATTATTCCAATTAATTATATTATTTATAATAAAATTATTTGGAAGACACAATATATTAAACATGGGAAAACTTCTTCGATATAAACATCATTTGGTAATTGTTGGGATTTTACTTTTTGCAGCATTTCTTCGACTTTATAAGATTGAAGATTACATGACGTTTTTGGGAGACGAGGGACGGGATGTACTGGTGGTGTATGGAATCTTACATGGAAAACTTACTCTTCTTGGTCCAACCGCGTCTGTTGGGGGTTTTTTTCTAGGTCCAATCTATTACTATTTTATGACCCCGTTTTTATGGTTTTTTAATTACAATCCTGTTGGGCCGGCAGTTATGGTTGGTTTATTCGGAGTTGCAACAGTTTGGCTTATTTATGAAATTGGAGTTCTATTTTTTGGCAAAAAAGCAGCTTTTATTGCAGCATCACTTTACGCAATATCTCCTGTTGTTATTGCATACTCTCGTTCTTCCTGGAATCCAAATCTTATGCCTTTTTTTTCGTTATTATCCTTGTTTTTTGTCTATAAAGCAGTTATAAGAAATAGTAATTTCTTTTTTATTGTTTCTGGTTTTTTTTTGGGAATCGCTTTACAACTGCATTATTTAACAATTTTTCTGGGGGTTGTTATTGGAGTATATGTATTGTTTGAAGAATTTTTTCAGAAAAAATCTATTCTTAATATTGTAAAACGATACTTTTTTATTTTTATCGGATTTATTGTCGGATGGGCTCCATTTATAGCTTTTGAATTAAGACACGGGTTCCCAAATATACAAAGTATTACTAAGTTTGTTTTTTCTTCTGGGGACACAGGAACAAACGAACGGTTTATACAGGTCGTTGGAGATGTATTTTTTCGTCTTTTTGGGAGATTGGTAACAGCTTTTCCTCCACCAGAGCAGGTTTCAATAGATAGTTCTATTGTGACCTTTGATGTTTTGATAAGTAAAATTACAATACCAGTTGCACCTTGGTATTTTTTTACTCTCGGATTAGGAATTTTTTCGACATGGTTTTTATTATGGAAATGTTATGTTTCGATACAGGATAAGCAAAAAAACGCGAAAGCGTTATTGCTTATTGTTTTATGGTTCTTGCTTGGAATTATGCTTTTTAGTTTTTACAAAAAGGCGATTTATGATTATTATTTTGGATTTCTTTTTCCGGTTCCCTTTCTTCTTGTTGGGTATTTTTTGTCTTTTTTATGGGATAGAAAGGGTAAGTATAGAATATTTTCAGTAAGTATTTTTTGCTTACTTTTGTTTTTTAACATACATGGAATTCCTTTTAGATATCCTCCTAATAGACAGATGGCACAAGTAAAATATATTGCTGATTTTGTACTTTCTAAAACAAATGGCAGGCCATATAATTTTGCTATTATTGCCGGGGGAAATTCTGATCATGGATACCGGTACTTTTTCCGTCTTGCCGACAAAGACCCTGTAAAAATTGAGACATTCGCAGATGATCCTAAAAGGACATCGGTTACCGACCAGCTTTTTGTTGTTTGTGAAGGTCAGTGTTCTCCCGAAGGAGATCCTGCATGGGAGATTTCTGGATACGGGCGGGCAAAAATTGAAGAAAAATGGCCGGTTAGCGTTGTTACAGTGTATAAATTAGGTCACTATAAGGAAGAAAGTGAAAAGTAATTATTTTAGTTTACGCTGGTTGTTATTGGTATTTTTCTTTTGGAGACTGTTATTGTTTATTCCGCCAATTATCGGGACATACGTTATTTCTTATAGAAGCGGGTATGAGTATACTAGTTTGTGGAAATATATTGCGCCATATTTTCCTGTTTCTTTGCCATTTTTATCTGTTTGGGCAAATTTTGACGGCATTTATTATTTGAGTATTGCCGGTGGTGGTTATACAAAAGAGATGGCTGGTTTTTTTCCGTTATATCCGGCCATAGTTAATATAGTTTCGCAAATTCTTGGGATACAAACAACATTTGGGGTGGAACAGTTTTTTATAGCACTGTTTTTATCCAATGCTTTTTTCTTTATATCTCTTGTTGTTTTTTATTTGCTTCTTCGATTGGATTATTCAAAAAAGATTTCATTGTTAAGTATTTTTTTTCTGCTTATTTTTCCAACATCCTTTTATTTTGTGAGTATTTACACAGAGAGTCTTTTTCTTTTATTAACGTTGTTGTCGTTTTATTTTACCAGAAAAAAAAGATGGGTACTTGCTGGAATAAGCGCTGCCTTATTAAGTGCAACTAGAATAGTTGGGATAGCAATATTTCCGGCACTACTCGTTGCTTTTTGGAAAAGCGAGAGAGATCCTAGAAAAGGATTGCCATTACTTTTAGCTCCTCTTGGAATTATTTTTTATGGTTTGTATAATGCCATGCAATGGGGAAACCCTCTTCAATTTTTGCTTGTGCATGGGACACTTGGAAATAGCCGATCAACAGAAGCAATAGTATTTTTTCCTCAAACAGTTGTTAGATACATAAAGATATTATTTACTGTTTCACCAATTCAATATGAATGGTTTGTGGCATTACTAGAGTTTGGTTTTTTCTTTTGGGCCATTGGCTGTTTTTATATTGCCTGGAAGAAAAAAATATATATGCCGTATCTGGTTTTTTCAGTAATATGTTTTTTAATACCAGTATCAAGTGGTACTTTTAGCGGATTACCAAGATATCTTTGTACGATTTTTCCTCTTTTTATTGTAGTTGCCCTGTTTAGAAATCGCTTTGTGCAGTTTTGTTGGACAGTTTTGTCTTTTCTGTTGCTTTTTATTCTTACCCTCCTTTTTTCCCGCGGTTTTTTTGTGTCATAAAAGACGAATTGACAGGGGAAAAATTTACTGATAAACTATCACTCAATTAGTATAAGTATGATTCGATTTTCAAGACGAGAAGATTACGCAGTTATTCTTGTTACCAAGCTTGCCGAAGCTTTTAATAAAGGGGTTGTTCCGTTGAGTGGTATTGCAAAAGAATATCATTTGTCGCTATTGTTTCTTCGTAATGTTGCTAATGATTTGCGGACAAAAGGGATAATTTCTGCAGTTGAGGGGAAAAGTGGTGGGTATACACTAAAAAAAAATCCAAAATTACTCAAAATGGGAGAGGTGTTAAAAGCATTTACTACAGAGCCGCTTTTAGCGTGTTGCTCTACATTTTCTGCTATTGATGCAATAGACAGGTGTCCACAGGAGGGTTTTTGTCGGACAGGGTATATATGGAGAAAGCTAAACCGTGAATTTTTAGAAAAGGTATCAAGTTTAAGTGTTCAGGAGTTTATGGAGTATCAATAATATATGATTGTCATACAAGATTTATATATAAAAACAAACGGAAAAGAGATTATTAAAGGGGTTGATCTTCGGATTAAACCAGGAGAAGTGCATGCAATTATGGGGCCAAATGGCGCTGGGAAAACAACTTTGGCAATAGGATTGATGGGACAACCAAATTACAGTATCAAGTATCAAGTATTCAGTATTAAGGAAAAAGAAGATATGGGAAAGTTGTTGCCGGAAGAAAGGGCGCGGGCGGGGCTGTTTGTTTCGTTTCAGTCTCCGGTAGAAATAACAGGGGTATCATTTTTATCGTTTCTTCGTACTGCCTATAAAGCACTTTATAGTCAGGAAAAAGTACCGCTGTTGGAATTTAAACAAAGAGTAAGAGATGCGTTAGCAACAGTGTCTCTTCCCGAAGAATTTATGCACAGATCGCTTAACGAAGGATTTTCTGGTGGAGAAAAAAAACGGGCAGAAATTGCCCAATTGTTAGTTTTGCAGCCAAAGTTTGCCATTCTTGACGAAATAGATTCTGGGCTCGATGTTGATAGCCTAAAAGTTGTTGCGAGGGCAATAAAAGAGGTAGTAATAAAACACAAAATAGGTATTCTTCTTATTACCCATTACCAACGGATTTTGCATCATCTCAAGCCCAATTATGTTCACGTATTAGTGGATGGAAAAATTAGAAAATCAGGCGGTATGAGTGTTGTTCGATTGATTGAGAAAGAAGGATATGCAGCAATTTAACTTGTCAAATTATGAGTTTGGATTCCACGATAAAATAAAACCGGTTTTTTCAACAAAAAAAGGGTTATCAGAACATGTGGTGAAAGAAATTTCGTGGATGAAAAAAGAACCCTCATGGATGCTGGAGCATAGACTTAAAGCATTATCACTTTTTTATTCCAAAAAAATGCCAAACTGGGGCGGAGATTTAACAAGAATTAATTTTGACAATATTTATTATTACGTTAAGCCCATGGATAAACGAGGAAGAACCTGGGAAGAGGTGCCGGCTGAAATTAAAAATACGTTTGATAAAATTGGTATTCCACAAGCTGAAAGAAAATTCTTGGCAGGAGTTGGCGCGCAATATGATTCTGAAATGGTTTACCATAGCGTTTCCAAAATGCTTTCGAAAAAAGGCGTTATTTTTGTCGATACCGATACTGCTTTGCAAAAATACCCGGAGCTTGTTCATCAATACTTCGGCACCATAATTCCTGCGGCAGATAACAAATTTGCTGCGTTAAATACTGCCGTGTGGTCTGGCGGGTCTTTTATCTATGTCCCAAAAGGAGTACATGTTGAATTACCACTTCAAGCATACTTTCGTATAAATGCTAAAAACATGGGGCAGTTTGAAAGGACTCTTATTCTTGCAGACGAAGGAAGTTATGTTCATTATGTAGAAGGATGCACTGCCCCAATTTTTACCACAGATTCACTTCATAGTGCTGTTGTTGAAATTCTTGTTAAGAAGGGTGCTAGGGTAAGGTATACCACAATCCAAAATTGGAGCAAGAATGTTTACAATCTAGTTACCAAGCGTATGTTTGTAGAAGAAGAAGGTTTTGGAGAATGGATAGACGGTAATTTAGGTTGTCTCACTGGGGATACGAAGTTATTTATAAATCCCAATAGGCCAATAGAAATTTCCAAAGTAAAGCCTGGGGATATGATATATT
Source organism: uncultured Gammaproteobacteria bacterium (assembly GCA_964544105.1). Classification (GTDB taxonomy): domain Bacteria; phylum Patescibacteriota; class Microgenomatia; order Levybacterales; family UBA12049. Next base: position 12,353 of record CAZIZQ010000017.1, read on the forward strand.
CTCTAGATTTAAATACATTGCTTCCTGTAAAACAAAAAATTCTTGCTCTTAAAAATAATGGGAGGCGAAAAATATATAAACTAATAACTGAAAACCATCGTGAAATCAAAGCAACGTCTAATCATCCATTTTTAACACTCAAGAGAGAGTCTTTATCAAATATTACAAAATTGGCTTGGTCATCGCTTGAAAATTTGAAGGTAGGGTCTTTTATTGGAATAGTTAATTCTCTGCCAAACGATGGAAAGTCCCTAAATATTTTGTATACGTATCCAAAAAAGAGAGGAAGCAGAATAAAATATGAAGTAACAATTCCGGTTTCTTCCTCAACTGATCTACTTTGGCTTTTTGGTTTATACCTTGGAGATGGTTTTATGGATAGAGCTAAATCTGGAATAGCAAGAAGAATCTATTATGCCGTCCCTCCAACTGATAGGGCAAGAGAGAGGTTAATTACCACCTTAAATAAAGTGTTTAACATTCCTTGGAAGGAAAAGGGTATATCTGTGACCATCAACTCATCAGTTCTTGCAGATTTCTTCTTATCCCTTGGGTTTTCAGATACTGCAAAAAGCAAGAAAATTCCTTCTTGGATATGGGGGCTTCCTTTAGAAGAAAAACTTTCGTTTATTGAAGGATATCTCGATGCAGATGGATATGTAAGAAAACATAAGTTTGCAGGTGGAAAAGAATTTGGACAAATAGTATTTGCAAGTTGTAACAAAGAATTACTTGAAGAATTTAAACTTTTAATGATTTCTTGTGGGTTGAATCCGTTAAAAATCTCAACTTATGTAAAGGAAAGAGTGCTTTATATGGGTAAAGAGAAAATATACATTTCGCACTATTTGACTTTGAATTATAAAGAGAATTTAGAAAAAATTAGAAAGAAAACTAATAACAATCCTAGTATAAGTTTTATAAAGGTGAAGTCTATAGAATTAATAGGAGAAGAAGATGTATATGACATAGAAGTTGAAGGAACGCATAATTTTGTTGCAAACGGTATTATCGTTCACAATAGTCAGCTTACAATGAAGTACCCTTCTGTGTATTTAATGGGGAGAAAAGCTCGGGGGGAAATATTGTCTCTCGCCTTTGCCGGGAGAGGTCAGCATCAGGATGCCGGTGGAAAAGCCATTCATTTAGCTCCAGAAACAACATCGGTTATTAGTTCTAAGTCGATTAGTAAAGACGGTGGGCGTACGTCGTACAGGGGGCTTCTGAAAGTAGCAAAAGGGGCGATAAATAGTAAATCAACAGTTAGATGTGATGCTCTTATTTTGGATGATAAAAGTAGATCTGATACTTATCCGACAATGGATATTAATGAAGAAAGGGTAACAATTGGACACGAAGCCTCGGTTTCAAAAATTGGTGAAGAGCAGCTATTTTATTTTCAGTCCCGTGGTATTCCACAAGCTCAAGCAGAGGTGATGATTGTGAATGGGTTTGTGGAGCCAATTGTTAGGGAGTTACCAATGGAGTATGCGGTGGAATTGAATAGATTAATACAGTTGGAAATGACGGGGGCGGTGGGATGAAAAATATAAAAATAGTTGTTAAAAAAAACGAAGAAAAAGTTGTGCCGTTTGTATGGGTAAATGGTGTGGAGAAAGAAGTTTTTATAGATGCTCATTTAGTTGGAGAGGGAGCAAATTTAAAAATTGTTGGCATTTTTTTTGGCTCTGGGTCTCATTCAGTGATTTTTAATACAAATGTGGTGCACGAAGGAAAAAATACCAAAAGCTTAACGACCATTCGTGGGGTTTTTAAAGATAGTGCAAGTATTAACAGCGATGGAATGGTTAGGATTAATAAAGGTGCAAAAAATAGTGATGGATATTTTGCTTCAAAAATTTTGCTTTTTGATAACGCCAAAGGCAGAAGTGTACCGTCGCTTGAGATTGACGAAAACGAATTAAAAGCGGGGCATGCTTCAACAGTTGGACGACCGGATGAAAATCAATTATTTTATCTTCGCAGTCGTGGTTTGTCGGAGAAAGAGGCCTCAGAATTAATAGTTTCGGGATTTTTCGAACCAGTTCTGCGTCTTTTACTAAATTCAGAGCAACATCTTATAAGAAAAAAGATTGATATGGCAGTAAAAACTGAATAATTTCTAATCTTTCGAAACATCATAGTAAATTCAGATTTGATTATTTCTGTATGAAAAAGTACAAAAAAGATTTTCCTATTTTTCAAAAAAATCCCAAACTTGTATATCTCGATTCTGCGGCAACAAGTCAAAAGCCAGAAGTGGTACTTAAGGCAATAATAGAATATTACGAAACATATAATGCGAATGTTCGCCGTGGTCTCTATACAATTGCCGAAAAAGCAACAGCAAAGGTAGAAGAAGTGCGAAAGCAGACAGCAAGGTTTATAAATGCCAAATATCCAGAGGAGATAATTTTTGTTCGTAATGCCACAGAGGCAATTAATCTTGTGGCGTATAGTTTTGGAAATAATATTAAAAATGAAGACAGCGTTATTACAACAATAATGGAGCATCATTCTAACTTTGTTCCATGGCAGCAACTTGCCAAAATTAATGGTGCTAAATTTGAAGTCATAAATTTTGACGATAATTTCCAATTAAATTTTAATATCAAAAATGCGAAAATGTTCGCTATTACTCATGTGTCAAATGTGTTGGGCATAATAAATCCAATTAAAGAAATTACTAGACAAGTAAGATCGACAAATCCTCATATTAAAATTCTTGTTGATGCAGCTCAGTCTGTGCCGCATATGCCAGTTGATGTACAGGACTTAGATTGCGATTTTTTGGCGTTTTCGGGGCACAAAATGATGGCAGGGACTGGCATTGGAGTTTTGTACGGCAAAAAGGAATTGTTAAAACAAATGCAGCCATTTTTGTATGGTGGGGAAATGATTAGAGAAGCAGCTGTTGAAAAAACAATATTCGCAGATATTCCATACAAGTTTGAAGCCGGCACTCCTGATGTTGCTGGGATTGTAAGTTTAGGAGCGGCAATTGAATATTTGGAAACTGTTGGTATTGAAAATATAAGGAATCATGAATTAGGAATTATGAATTATGCATTTGGTAAGTTGATACAAACTGATGGAATTACCATTTATGGCCCGCATGGTGTTCGAAATCGCAGAGGCGTTATCTCTTTTAATCTTGACGGTATTCACGCACACGATGTTGCGCAAGTGTTAGGAGATATGGATATTTGTATTCGTGCTGGCCATCATTGCACTATGCCGCTACATAAACGTTTAGGAATCACCGCAACTGCAAGAGCAAGTTTTTATATTTATAATGATGAAGAAGATGTTGATAAATTTATTGAAGGAATAAAGAAAGTGAAAAGGTTATTTAAATGAAAAAAGTTCCAAAAATCAATGTAGATATTTTAGTTATTCAGAGTAAAAAAATCCTTTTGGGTCTTTTTACTAAAAAGTGGAGCTATAAGGGAAAACAGGTATATGGTGTTCCAGGTAGGGATATTCGATTTGGAGAAAAAATTGGAGACACAGTAAAAAGAGATATTAAAGAAGATCTTGGTTGTGAGATTAAAACATATAGAATTATTTGCGTAAATGCAAATTATGCCTTGGATAATCATTATATCGGTATTGGTGTTGTGGCAGAAATAAAAGGAGAAATTAAAAACCTAATTCCACAAGATTGGAAAAAATGGGAATGGTTTGATAAAGATAAAATCCCAGCTAATCTTTTCCCTGCAACTAAAAATCTTATTGAGTGTTATTTAGAAAATAAATTTATTGTTTCGGAATAAGATATGTTAGATACTTTATACAGGGAAGAAATTTTGGAACATTATCGAAACCCACAAAATTTTGGGAAATTATCTGATTTTGATATTTCATCAAAGCAATCGAATCCGTTTTGTGGAGATGAGATTGAAATATTTGTCAACTTTAGAGATATTACCCAAGGTGCCAATAGCATTCCACCTCTAAGGTGGAAAGTAAAAAAAGTAGAAGATATTAGTTTTGAAGGGCAAGGTTGTGTCATTAGTATGGCGGGGGCGTCAATGCTTACAGAATTTGTAAAGGGAAAAACAAAAGAGAAGTTGACAAGCTTTTCGGAAAACGATATGCTCAACCTACTTGGCATTGAAGTTATCGGTGCTAAAAGATTGCATTTATGGCGTTAAAAGTAAAAGTTGATCGGGGATTATGTATTGGCGCAGCGAGTTGTGTGGCAGTTGCGCCTAATACCTTTGAATTAGACGCTGAAGGAAAAGCGGTTATAAAGAAAAAAGATGGTTCAATGACCTCGGATTTCGTCAATTACGCAGATATAAATGATATAGAAGATAATATTCTTAATTCTGCAAAATCGTGTCCAGTAAATGCAATTATTATTGTCGAGGTTGATGAAACTGGAAAAGAAATCCGTCAAGTCTGGCCAGAAGCATAAGTTGGTTAAGGCTTTGACCGCTCACAAAAATTTTCGTTAGATAATTACTATATGATTGACAATGAATCCGTTGGGATAACGAGAGAAAGAATAAATCAAATACCCGATACATGGAACCAACCGTTTACTCCAAATGATATTCCTTCTGTAGCATCAATTCTAGAAGAAGTTAACCAGGACCCAAATTTAGAAAATAAAGGTGAGATTTCAAAAGCCAAAGCAAATAAAGATTATATTGGATTGACAGATGATGAGCTTGCAATAAGAATTCCTGAGTTTATTAATAGTTGTCTTTTAGAAATGACACAATATGAAGAAGTATCAAGACAACCTGCAGAAGAACGCTTGCGGAAATTAAGAGAAGTTGCCCCAACTGTTACAAGAATTATTGATCTTGCCGCTCCTGGAGATTATTATCATCTCGTTAAAGAAGATAGGTTTAAAGGTGATCCACCTATGCGGGGCGCAGATCGTGTTCGGTCCGATCAAGCAGCAATACTTGGGATTGTTCTTGCTGGAATTAAAGAAAACTGGCCAGAGGAAGATCTTTTATTATTTTTAAATCAGCATGTGCTTACAACAGACAATCCACAACTAAATGGATTAAGGGAAAAAGCAAAACAAGCACTACAAAATTCAGGAATACGGCTTGTGTATGCAGGACGAGAAGATGAGGTGCAAGCAATTAAAACTGTCCTTAATCAAAAGAATATATTTATTCCTAAAGAATGTGTGGATTTTATTGGCCCAGAAGGAATTGATAACACAATTGATCAAACAAGAAGAATAAAAGAATATTTACATGACAATCTGCGACCTGGCGATTCGTTTATAGAGCCACTTAATATCCAAGGAATACGAAGTATGCGAATGGCAAATAAATACGGTATGGTTCCGCAAGACACGAATGCTTTTGTTTATGCAATGCCTACAGCAACCGGCGAGACAGCATTAGGTTATAGACGAAGAGAGATAAGAGGAGCAGTTTTTTATTCGCTAACAGACCAAGCCACATTCGCTCCTGTAGTCCATAAGGTTATTTGATACCGTTTGCAATATTATTTAGGTACAACGGGCAAGAGCTTACCTCGTTTGAGATAAGATCCTTGATGTGAGTGACATTGTTGATTGTTGGTGATAAAATAAATATATGGTAGATTTTCAGTGGTTGATCGGTGGAGAAGCAGGGTATGGCATTATGACGGTTGGTGCTTTAATGGGAAAAGTATTCACTCGTCTAGGTTTGTTTGTTTTTGATTACACCGAATACCCCTCTTTAATTCGTGGCGGACACAATGCCTACTATGTTAGAGCATCAGATGAAGAGATTTTTTGCCAAAAACAAACAGTTGATATATTAGTTGCTTTAAATAGGGAAACAATCGATAGGCATAAAACAGAGCTTTCCCCAAATGCTCTAGTTGTTTATGATCCAAACGTTACTAAAATCGAACCATCCGAATTTCCAACGCAAACATTACTTCCTGTTCCTCTTTTAGAACTTACTAAGCAGGTTAGTGCAGATAGGTTGATGATCAACACAGTTTCTGTTGGAGCATCGCTTGCTCTTTTATACAAAGATTTTAATGTTTTGGAAGGTTTGCTTAAAGATATTTTTGGTCGAAAAGGAGAAAAGGTAATTTCGCTTAATGTTAATACCTCAAAAGCAGGGTTTGACTATATTGTTAAAAATTTTGCCGATAAATCTAAAATTGCTGTTCAAAAACAGCAGCAAAAGAATTTGTTTATTGGAGGAGCGGAAAGTTTGGCCTTGGGTGCAATTAGGGCGGGTGTAAAATTTGCTGCTATTTACCCAATGACACCTATCAATGCTGTTCTCACTACCATTTCTGCATATGCCCTTAAATATAACATTGTGGTGAAAGAGCCGGAAGATGAAATAGCAGGAATTAATATGGCAATTGGTGCATCTTTTGCAGGCGTTCGAAGTATTGTTGCTACATCTGGTGGGGGTTTTGCATTAATGGTCGAAGGTTTAGGGTTGACGGCCCAGACAGAAACACCGCTTGTGGTTATCGAAGGTATGCGCCCGGGCCCCGCAACAGGGATGCCAACCTGGACTGACCAGGGTGATGTAAGGTTTGTAATGCACGCAGCACATGGTGATTTTCCTCGCATTGTTGTTGCGCCTGGTGATTGTTTGGAAGCCTTTACCTGCGTAATGGAAGCATTTAATTTAGCAGAGAAATATCAAATGTTGGTTATTGTGCTTACAGATAAATATCTAAACGAAGGGCATGCGACAGTTGAGGCAGAAAAGTTCAAAGTTCAAAATTCAAATTATAAAATTGAAAGAGGAAAGATGATTACTGATGAAGAGGCATTAAAGGAAACAGACTACAAAAGGTATGCTCTTGTTGATGACGGAATTTCGCCGCGTTCAATACCAGGTCAACAAGGAGGAATTGCCTTAAGTGGTTCAGATGAGCATGATGAAAAAGGTTTGTATAACGAGACTTCGGACATGAGAACAAAAATGATGGATAAAAGGTTTAAGAAGCTTGATCCAATTTCTAAAGTTTTGCCCCAACCTGTATTATATGGAGATAAAGATGCAAGTTTGACCATTGTGGGATTTGGTTCAACAAAATTACCGGTTTTAGAAGCGATGAAGTGGTTAAAGAAAGAGGGTGTAAGTGTTAATTTTTTACAGGTTATGTATCTTAATCCTTTCCCGGCAGATTCGGTATTACAAATATTAACTGTTGCTAAAAAAACATTGGTTGTTGAAGGAAATAAAACAGGACAATTCGAAAGTGTTGTTCGGGAAAAGACAGGATTTGTATTTGCAAATCATTTTCGAAAATATGATGGTAGACCATTTTATCCGGAAGAAATTGTGACAAAAGTAAAAGAATTACTTAAATAATATGGCAACGACATTAAAAGATTTAGAGATTACCTATGACAAGCCAAACTGGTGCCCTGGATGTGTTATGCCAGGGACGTATATCCAGACTAACCCTTCTGCAAAGCTTGTAACAGAAGTTAAAGAAGGTGGAAAGGTTATTGGTAGCGATGGCGCGGTTCATGAAGTAACAGGGACCATGAAACATATACACGAGGGCGTTGTGCATCGTTTGGTTTCGAAATATTTTGGAGAAACAACACTTACTCCAGAGCATCCAGTGTTGGCAGTTAGACGTAAGCATCATAAATTTTATAATAAAGAATACAAATCCGAATGGATTGAGGCAGCAGAGTTAAAAAAAGGTGATTACCTTCTCTATCCTGTGTTGAAAGAGGTAAGGGACGTAACGTCAATGCCACTAATTTTTACAAAGAAAAAGAAAGATACTAGGAGTAAAGTTTTGCCATTAAGCATTGAGCTTTCTCAACAGTTTTTGCGTCTTGCTGGGTATTATATTGCTGAAGGGTATGTTCATCGAAGATCAATCAATTTTACCTTTCATGCAGACGAGCAACCGTATGCTAATGATGTTATCTCTATAATGGAGAGCATATTTAATCTTCAAAGCATAAAAGTATTTAGAAAAAACAAAAAAACAGTAGATCTTTCTTTTAATTCTTCATACCTTTCAGAGATTTTTGAGGAGTGGTTTGGAAAAGGAGCAATAAATAAAAAAATTCCAGATTTTCTTATGTTTTTGCCAAAGGAAAAACAGGTAGAACTTATTAAAGGTATGTGGCGAGGGGACGGTTGGGTCAGCCAAAAAACTCATAGAGCAAGTTATAAAACAATATCAAAAGTGCTTTGTGAGCAAGTAAAAATGTTACTTTTGCGTCAGGGAATTTTGCCAATAATTGCTACTTATAAAGCATATGGAATACATAAAGTTTCTTATTCTGTGCAAGTTGCTGATCCTTATGATTTTTCTTTACTACAAACAATTATTGGGCTAGAAAAGACACAAAGTATTCCTTCCCGAGCAAGGGATTTAATAACAAAAGACTTTGCGTTTTTGCCAATTAAAAAAATAGATAGCTTTTTATATAAAGGACCAGTTCATAACTTTGAAGTTGATACAGAGAATGCGTATGTAACCGAAAACGCAATTTTGCACAACTGTGGCGATTTTGGAGTTTGGGTATCGCTTAAAAATGCAATTGTGCAATTGAATCTTAATCCGTGGGAAGTGGTGCTTGTTTCTGGTATTGGGTGTTCGAGTAAACTGCCTTATTGGGTAAAAACATATGGATTTAACGGTCTTCATGGTCGGCCAATGCCTGCGGCAGAGGCAATTAGGCTGGCAAACCACGGGTTAACAGTTATCGTTGTTGCCGGGGATGGCGACCAGTATGGTGAGGGATTAAATCATTTTATTCATGCTGCTAGACGCAACATAAATATCACAGTTTTAGTACATAATAATCAAATTTACGGATTAACAACCGGTCAGTATTCGCCGACAACCGATATGGGAGAAAAAAATAAAGCAACACCGGTACCTACAGTTGAAGCGCCGGTTAATCCAATAAGTTTGGCGTTATCAGCTGGCGCAACATTTATTGCCCGCGGATTTGCCGGAGACAACAAGCAGGAAACAGAATTATTGATTGAAGCAATAAAGCATAAAGGGTTTTCATTTGTTGATACTATGCAGCCATGTGTAACGTTTAACCACAAAAATACCTTTGTTTGGTTTTATGAACGAGTCTATAAAGTAGAAACAAAAAATCACGACCCTAAAGATAAAGCCAAAGCATTTGAAATAGCCGAAAGTTGGCCCCTTCGCAGACTTCTTCAGATGGGTGAAAAAGAGCAAATTGCCACAGGAATTATTTATCGGGAAGAGCGACCTACCTGGGAAGATGGTATTCCCCAAATTGCCACAACCCCACTTGTTAAACAATCAATAGAAAATATAGATATTAACCCCATTTTGAACGAATTATTATAATTTTAAAGTTAATATGCAAATAAGCCAAGATCAAAAACATTGGGAAAGTGTAGGTGGAAATTATGTCGCGTTTTGGAGGAGTAAAGCAAAACAAGAAATTAATAAAAAAGAAATGTACTTTCTTAACAAGTATTTGCATAAAACCAAGGGTCAATCTATTTTAGATATTGGGGTTGGCTCCGGAAGAATAATTGAGAATTACTTAGTAAATTCTTCAGTAAAAGAAATTTATGGAATCGATTGGGCAATAAGTATGGTTAATTATTGTAGGAATAGATTTAAAGATGATAAGCGGGTAAAAAATGTAATGGTTTGTAATATTTCTAAAGAAGAAATATCTTTTAAGAAGAGTTTTGATTTTATTTCGGCAATTAGAGTTTTGAAGTACAATAAAAATTGGGGGGAAATTATAGGAAGAATTATTGATAAATTAGAAAAAGATGGTATTTTTGTTTTTACCATCCCTAATAAATATTCTTTTTTAAGGTTTACGACTCCAGAAACGGCAATCTATAGTTCTACCAAAAATGAAATTGAAAGACTTATTGAGACTCATAAGGGAATATCTCTTCAGATAACAACTTTCAATAAGCTACCTGATGTTTTATATGACATTTATGATAACAATGTGTACACCAAAATAATATTAATGTTTGAAAGTTTACTAAAAATGCTTTTTGGCGATATATTTTTAGGCAGAGAGTTTTTTGTGGCTGTTAGTAAAAAATAGATTTATAATTTTCTCATGCAAAACCCCCGCATTCGCAGGGGTTTTCTTGTTTTCCACTCGAGTGGATTTTCAAGATAAACAAAACAGAAACAGCATTTTATGCTGCTCCGATTTTGTACATGCCAGTGCCACAAGTTGGGCACTTGCCTTTCATTGCTGGTTTACCATTTTTCATGGTAACTTTAACAGCTGCTGGAT
>CAZIZQ010000018.1:0-22489 GCA_964544105.1 uncultured Gammaproteobacteria bacterium
TCGCGTTTGATAATTCCCAAGCGGTCTAATTTATTAAGTAATTCAGTCATGGTGGAACGGGAAATTCCGATCATATCTGTCAACTCCTCATGGGTAAATTTGGTGGTAATTACCACCCTTTCATCTTTTATTCATATTATTGATAAACTTCTGTGTCCGGATGAAATGCTGCCCAGGCAAACCAGAATAATCTAATTGGAATGATTTCCTCTTGCGTTTGTAAATTAGTAACTTTAATTTCTCCAGAGTCAGTCCTCTCCAGTCTTATCGGTGTCTTTCCAACCGTATCTTCAATTATTCCTTTCTTATCAATAGCATTTTCTGGATAAGCTTTTGATGAACCGTTTATCTCTACGCCATACACTACTGTTTTTATCTGAAGACTTTTGTTCAATCCCTTCACCCCAAACAATAACTGATCATCCTGCTCATACGTACCATAAGGATACTGATCATAATCTCTACTGTGACTTGTATCTCTGGATAAAATTTCTGTATTTGGGTGTTCTTTTTTCCATTCTCTCCACGTTGTGGTTACAATAGGAATTTGTTTCAGTTTTTCGCGTTTCTTCGTGCTGCATTGCCAACAATTCCTTCACCGGTTATTTGCTGCCAAAGATTGCCTTCATACCTGTCATACATGACAAGATCGCTATTGTGCAGTTTTCCAGATACACCAAATTCAGTAATAACCCCATCTACTTTTCTCTCAAATGCCAGTGCTGAGCCACAAAGAGGGCAGAAAGTAACCACAATAGGATCACCAGCGATGGTATCATTGACTATTTCATGCCAGTTCATAATTCGTTGTGGATAGGCTCGTTGCGCACCCATATAATCAATCGCAAAAACCACATCGCTATCTCGCAACCACGAAGCACTCTGGGCGCTTTCAAATTGTGGTTTATCAATTGAGGGAATACAATCTTTTCCGCCAAAGCACCCTTGCAGAAGATCATCTGATTTTACTCTCGCTCCATTAAAATCATTCGCGAGTGTTACATTTCTTACAACTGTAGTGCCAGGCTTTGCTTTTCCCATAGGTTTATCTTGTCCTTTTAACGCATCCAATGAATTATCAACATTAAATCTATTCTCAAACATTGTTGCAATTTGTGTCCAAGATTCAGGCAGGTTATTGAGTGTCCATTCTTGCAGTTTTCTATCTGCTCCTGAGAAAATAAAAAGTGCAGTTGCCAAAATAATAACCCCAAAGACTTGGCGAATTGTTTGATTATTCTGCTTAAATACTCCAAGTTTTTCAGTAACTTTTCTTCCTCCTTTTGCAATAAAATAAAGGGGTATCCCAGTTCCCAATGCATAGGCAAAAGCAATTGCCGCTGTTGCGGGAGATAACGAATTAACTGCGGCCAGTGTTGCCACAACAGCAACGACAGGACCAATACAAGGAGTCCAAACAATCCCAAGACTTATTCCTGTCACAAACCCTCCACCAAATCCATTGCCTTGAGTTTGCGCTGGTGCTACTTTCCAGTATCGTTCAATAAATGCAAGTGCTTTTTCCCAAACAATTGGGAAAACCATGCTTAAGCCAAAAATAACAAGGAGAACAACAGCAATATTTCGAATCGTATCAGCAGGAATTCCAAATACTCTTACAACTGTTGCAAGTAACAATGATGCAGCTGTGAAGCTCACCACTAGTCCTACAATTACCCCCCTAATTCTCCATTCTTTCCCTTCAATCCCACTTGCTAAAATAATTGGCAAGATAGGCAGCACACACGGTGAGAAAACCGTCAAAATTCCAGATATAAAAGCAATAGGTATCAGTAAAAACATATTTAGTTAATATTCTGAACTAAATTATCAAAATCTCCGCCGATCCATCGTTTAATTTCATTGCCATCACGATCAAGATAGACGAGCGTATGTTGTTGTGTAACGCCATACGTTGCTGAAGTCGTTTTATCAGTATCGTAATCAACCTTTAGTATCGTAATTCCATCAGGAATAGTATTACTTCGCTCTTTTATCTCATCATCTAGCGCAGAACAAGTATTACACCATCTTGTCGCCGCGAAAAATAAAACTGTATTTCCGTTTTTATTAGCGTTTGTGAGCGATTCATCAGAGTATTCAACATAATGAGGTGAAATTTGTTGAGACTCAGCTAAAACAACTTGGGGTGACTCCGCTTTATTATCCAACTTGCCAATGAATGTTATTGCGAAAAGCGCGCCAAGCGCCAATGTAATAATGACAATGACATTCAAGTTACCTTTTTTTATTTTTATTGTATCCTTTTTCATTTCAGTTGCTGCTTTATTGTATCAATACCGCCACCAATCCATTTGTGTACTTCGTTTTCATCTTTGTCAATTTGAACAAGCGTATGTTGCTGGGTTATGCCATATCTCTTTTTAAGCTCTCCTTCCGTGTCGTAATTCACCTGAAGAATTGTTACGTCACTTGGTAATTCACTGCCTCGCGCCCTCAGGTCCACATCAAGTACTTTACATGTTGGACACCAAACAGCCCAAAAGTAAAGTATTGTTTGTCCTTTTTCTTGCGCATTTTTAAGGTTCTCTGGCGAATAGGTAACATAATTTGTTGCTTGCGCACTCTCATTGTCTAATGGCGATTGTTTATTAGCGTTCTCAGATGCTGTATTTCTACCAAACGCAATAACAAGCATAATGCCGATAATAACAACTGCTGTTCCAGGTATGAGAAACTGTTTTGCTTTCATAAATCGTTTAACACTCGCACTGATTAAAGACTGCGTAATTGTGCTCCTGATACCAGCGTAAAGCAATTACTTTACATTCGCAAGTAAAGTTTTAATCCCTTCACCACCGCTATTCCATTTGGTTATTTCATTGCCTTGGCTATCTACCTGAACAAATGTATCTTGCATGGTAATTGCATACTTTTGTTTCAATTCTTTAGCGCTGTCATAATCAACCTTAAAAATCGTAACATCCAAAGGAACTTTATCAAAATGTGCTTTAAAATCCTTATCTGCTGCCTGGCAAGATGGACACCATGCAAGCGCTGCAAACCAAAGCACAGGTCTTCCGTTATTCTCTGATGCTTTAGCGAAATTGTCAGAAGAATAATCAATATAGCGAGTTGAAATATCTGTGCTATCTTGTTTGATATTTTCTTCTTGTTTGATAACATCTTCTTGCGTAGATAATGGAGCCTTTGGAGTAGATTGATTTTTGAAATAAATAAAGCCACCGATGACAATCAAAATTCCTACAATTCCAATAATAAGATTATGTATTTTCGTAATTTTACCTCCTCTTGTCAGACAAAGCTATAGAAAAATCGGGTTTTGTTTTTACCTTATAGAGTTTGCTTAGTACTTGTAGTAACTTTTTCTCTTTATTATTTTTTCTCTTACACAAAAAACGGATACCTTTCATATTCTTAAAACATATATTACTCTATGAGAAAAATCTGTCAGGTGTAAGACAAAAAATATTACTAAGATAACTTAGTTAGTTCTGAAGGATTAAACTGGATGGTTTTACCTGTTCTTTTTATTAATCCTTTTTTCTCCAGCTGGTTGATAATTGTAGTGACAGTTTGCCTGCTTATCCCAAGCATTTGAGCTAATTCCTCGTGGGTAAGTTTGTCGGAAATCTCCATGTAATCCTGAGATTTTTCCTTACCAAGGTTAAGAAGTAACTTTATAAACCGCTGGAATGCATTATCAGTTGCAACCGAAGACATTCTTTTTTCAACTTGTGTCAGCCGATGGAATAATTGTTTCATCAGCTTTTCGGATAACTCTGGATGTTGGCTAGCAAGTGAAAAGAATTTATCTTTATTAAGTGAACAGACATATGAATCAGTTGTAGCCTCGACGAAAACTTCTGTTTCTCCTTCTGTCCCTAGATCCCCAAAAATACTCCCTGCAAAAAGCCTTTCAATAATGGCCTTTTTACCTGAAGAACTGACTTGATAAAGTTCTACCTGACCGGTTTTTACAATAAACACCTTGTCTTTGTCGCCTGGTTCAAAAATAACTTCTTTTTTCAAATATTGCCTCATTGCAAAAAAAGATTCGATGTTTTGTAATTTTTCTTTTGCCAAACCATTAAAAAGATCAAGTTGTTGGATGTACCACAGTTTTTTATTCATAGCAGCATTGTATCATGATACTTGTAGTATACTAACCTTATGCCTCTTGTTAAAAAATTTTTATTTAGTATTCCGTTTGTTGTCTCATTTATTGGTTACTGTCTTCTGCTTAACAAATTTTTGGCAAATCCAAACTTGTTATTTGGCATTGACACGCAGACTATTCTGTTATTTGTTTGGATTGTTGTTGCCGCATTGTGTACGGGGATTTTCTTTTCTCTTTTTGTAACCATAAGCCAGGACAGAAAAATAATTCTTGTTTCTTTGCCAGCTATCCTACTTTCTTCATTCCTATTGCTTCCAGATAATTCCAGTCTTGTTTTTACAATTGGATCTTTCTTTCTTTTCTTCTTAGTTTCATTATCGCTTCAACATACCCTTAATACATATTTCCTTTACGCCAAGTACCATACTTCCACCGCATATCAATAGAGTTGCAACGTTTTTATTTCTGCTTGGATCTATTGCTTTTTATCTTTAGTCTTCGCTCTCTCGCAGCCATAGTTGGAATTTTTGTTGGACCACTTATTAGTCTGGTCTTTTGGATTCTCGATAAAACAAAATTTACCACCTACACAACAGAAGCGCGCCCTGTAAAAAAACTTGTTATCTAAACTTCTATAACTACCGGCAGGACCAGGGGGCGGCGGCGAAGATCCCTAAAAATTCTTTTCTCGACTACCTCGCCAATAAGACGGCGAAGATGCACCCAATTATTTACTCTACCTTGTTTCCCTTTAAAAGCTGTTTTAATATCTGTTATAACATGTCCGTAAAACTTCCCGTCGTTTTCGGTGGTAAATCCCCGAATAATAATATCGGGCTTGGTAACCAGCTGGGAATTCTGCGCATCGACTTCCGCCAAAACAATTACCACTCCTCCTTCGGATAATTTTTGCCGATCCCGCATCACAAAACTCTCTACTTCTTCTCCACTGATCTGATCAACATAGACGTTTTTTGCCGACACGCTTCTGCCTGGCTTTATGTTTCCATCTTTGGTAAATATCGCTTCCTGTCCGTCCTCCAAAAGCAGTACATCTGACTTTTTGTAGGAAAGACTTTCTGCCATATTTCCATACGCTACCATATGACGGAAATTTCCTCCGATTGGTAAAAGTTTTTTTGGTTTTACTAATTTTATAAGCTGCAATAATTCATCAGACGATCCATGTCCTGAT
Organism: uncultured Gammaproteobacteria bacterium; assembly: GCA_964544105.1. Taxonomy (GTDB): domain Bacteria; phylum Patescibacteriota; class Microgenomatia; order Levybacterales; family UBA12049. The sequence continues at coordinate 5,298 of CAZIZQ010000018.1, forward strand.
ACATGAAAATCCCGCCTCAAGGGCGGATAAAATACCTTTGCTCCGTGCTTTGCCAGCGTATCAACTAGCTCGTAAACCAGTGTTTCGTTTCCAGGAATTGGATCTGCCGAAAATATAACGGTATCGTGCTCCGAAAGACGGATATCCCGATGCTCGTTATTAGCAATTCGTACCATGGCCGACGACTCCTGTCCCTGACTACCGGCCACAATAAGTGTCACCTGGTTTTCCGGATATGAATCGACTTGATCAATTTGTATTTCTGTTTGTTGGGACATATGTAAATATTTTAACCGCAATGAAATATCTTTCATTTTTACCAAAGACCGTCCCACAAAACAAACCTTTCTATTATGTTTTTCCGAAGCTTGAATAATTTGATTAAGTCTGGCAATGTTTGATGAATAAGTAGTAATAAGACATCGCCCTTGAGTATTAGCTATAGCATCGTCAAATTGCGAAAGTATGCCTTCCTCTGACGGAAGCCTCCCAGATCGCTCTGCTCCCAAACAATCAGACAACAAACAAAGCACACCTTTTTGTCCCACTTGCTCGATGCTATTGTAATCGCTTTTTTTGCCGTCATATGGCGTGTCGTCAAACTTAAAATCACTGCCATGGTAAAAATTTCCAACTGGTGAGGTGATAAAAATGTGAGAGGTATCGGGAATAGAATGAGTTACCTTAATAAAAGTTGTGGTAAAACTACCCATATGTTTTGGAGGACTACCAAAATCAACTGTTTCGATTCTTTTTACAATGCCAAATTCCTTTAGTTTCTCGTTAGCAACTGCTGCTGTAAATGGTGTTGCATACATTGGAAATGCCCCTTTATCGAGCAATTGCGGGAGTACAAAAGGAAGAGCTCCAATATGATCTTCGTGTCCGTGAGTAAACACCATGCCGACGATTTTTTTCTTAGTCTGAAGTAAATACGTTATGTCCGGAAGCAACAAGTCTACCCCCAGCATGGTCTCATCCGCAAACCCTAAGCCGCAATCAACAATAAGTATTTCATTATTGTATTCGTAGACGTACAAATTTTTGGTAACATCTCCAACGCCACCAAGTGGAATAATTGAGAGTTGATTATCCATTATGTTGGTAAAAATTCTTTGAGATTTGCATCGGTTATGGCAACTGTTTGGGCTTTTCCTTCAACCAGTAGCCTGGCGGCTTTTCTACATATACCTTCTATAGTATGTTTAAGACTTCGAATACCAGAGTCAAATCCCAACGGCCTTATTATACCAGGCCAAACACTATCATCAATAACTAATTGTGTTTGGGATAATCCTGTTTGGTCCCGAACACTTTTAAACAAATAGTCTTTAGCAATCACAATTTTTTCAGCGTCCGTGTAGGACGGCATTTGCACCACTTCCAGTCTGTCCAACACTGCTGTTGCAATATTAGTCGTATTATTGGCTGTAGAAATAAATAACACTTCCGATAAATCGAATGGATAGTCAATGTAATGGTCGGTAAACGCTTTGTTTTGCTCCGGGTCCAACAGCTCAACCAACACACCCATAATGTCGGACCTCGCATCCTGGGAAACCCTATCCAGCTCATCAAGAAGTATGACGGTATTTTTTGCCTGGGAATGGATAAGTTTTTTTACCATATACCCAGGCTCGGCATCGGCAAATGCTCGGGATTGGCCACGAAGCGCCCGGGCATCACCCATACCTCCAAAAGGAATACGTTCAAATTTTCGCCCTAAACTTTCGGCAATCGATGAGGCAAGAGTTGTTTTTCCTGTACCTGCCAGCCCCACCAAGCAAAGTATTGGAGCACGAAGCTCGCTGCTTTTCTTACCCTGTTTTATATTAAGAATAATAGAAGCCAAATACTCAAGAATCTTATCTTTAATGCTGGCTAATCCATAATGGTTTTTATCAAGCACCAGTTTTGCCCGGGTTAAATCCAAAATATCCTCTGTCCGTTTTTGCCACGGCAACCCAACAACCCAATGAATATACGATGCAGTACTTTCATATTCTAAAATGTAGGTTGAGCTTAAAAATCCCGCAGATGCCCGAAGCAATGCCAGCCGCTGCACCCGCTCGATAAGCCGCTGCTTGACGTCTTCGGGAAGCGGTGCCTTTTCGATCTGTTCACCAAGCCTTCTAATTTGGTCGTTGGCCGTTTGTTGTTGCTGCTGAAAATGGGAAATATCCCCACTACCTGCCTGTGGCACCGCACCTGCTCCCACACCATTTCCATCCATATATATCCATAGTAACAAATTTAGAAAGACCTAGCTATAGGAGACCATAAATGTTTAAGTGCTTAAACTACAGTGATAATTCAATTTAGGAACTAATTGTTGCTGTTCTAAGAGTACCAGAAATTATGTCAAATATTTCTTCCATAGTGTTTATTTCTCCTGACAAATGGTCCCATAATTCCGCAGCGAGCAATACCTCATCATAATGAAAAAACTTTTTAAATTTTACTAAGTAATCAAAAAATCTCTCCTTATCAGATCCTGTAGGTGTCTTTGACGTTGGATCAAAAGGAAATCCAATATAATACATAATTTCCTTTGTGGGACTCATTTTTTTGAAAGCAGCTTTTGCATATAATATTTTTTGTTTCTCCCCTCGCCCTTCTCCCGAATTTGGCCTTACAGATTTTAATTCGATCCCTTCAATATACGAATCTGTTTCTAAATAATTATCAACTGTGAACTCAAGAGAACTAACGTCTTGGTCTTTAGATTGAAAATTAAATATAAGGTTGTTTTCTCTCTGTATATTTGGTTGAATCCCAGATTTTAGTTCTCTCACAATTTGTTCGATTGAAGATGCCTGTGATTCTTTAACTTTTAAGGTAAAGGCTCTCGTAAAACTCCTCTTATAACCACCAGATAATATATGCGCCAATGATTCAAAACCAGTACCTAGTGATGTACTTAATCCATGCATCCAACTCGAAATTGCAACCAAATATGGAGTAGGAACTGAAATATTTTTAAGTTGTCGATCAAACGCTTTTAATATCAAATCGTGAAAAGGAGCATTTCTGTTCTGATGATTTAGTTCTGGAAAACTTTCTATACGAGATGCCAATATACCTTTTATAATCTCTGCTATTTTATCTTTTTTTTACTCTATTCAAAGCCATTTTATTAAAATTCTTTTAAGTGAAAAATTATTTCTGAATATGGATTTCTATCTCTTTCAGTCCTATTTAAAACAGGTCTTTTGAATTGTTTTATTATTTTCATTTTTGATCTCTTTGCGATTTCAGGATATAGATTATATTTATCATTTGCTACAAGAAAAATATCAAAATCGTCAATGAAATATTTTTTGCAATTGATAAGTACGTCAGAAATACCTTCTATATAAGATCTCCTTGCATCTAATCCCTGACCTTTTGAAAGTGGTCCTATTTCCAATTCATCTTTTCTTTCAAAGCCCATGAGGCTATATGCGTATGCATGTTGTTCGTGATAGTCAATCTGACCAACATAGGGAGGAGAAGAAAATATACCTTTAATTTTTTGTTTTTTAAATATGTTAAAAAACTCTATATTTCTTTTTTTTATTTCTTCATCAATTTTTATGGCTCTAGAATCAGCGGCTATAGACAGCGTATATGCACTTGTTTTTAATGTGCTAAAAATTTTAATTCTTTCAAGAGTATCAATGGCGTAACGAGAAAACATATTTTTAATTGAAAAAATTGGTTTGCAGATTTTTTTATGTTTATAGCAGTAGTATGTTGTAAATTGTGGTTCTACTAATGTTGCCAAATCAGAATGTGTAGTAGCCCTGCATGATCGGATTGCTCTACTTAAAATAACTGCTAAGATTTTTTTATTTTTTATGTCCTTTATTGCTCTTATTAGTCCAAAGACATAATCTATCTCTTTTCTAACTTTATCGGTATACCATTTATCTAAAAATGTATCATTTGAATCTTGTTTAAGTTTTACATTATATTTTTTTATTAATTTTTTATAAACTTCTAAAAATTCCTTTTCTTTATCTTTTGCAAAATTTTCTTCATTTATTTTCTCTCTATTAAGTTTGTACTTAAATTCGTACCCTGGAAAAAAATTATTGTTAAAACTGTAGAGTTCTTGATTTAACTCATCTTCAAAATCTTTTGTTGAACTATCAACTTCATAAGAAGATACAAGTATAATAATTTTTTGTATTTCTTTCTTAAGAAGATCACGCTCGTAATCGAGGAGTTTAACTTCTGCGATTAAAGTATTAAACCTAGAAATATCTATCCCAATTGCATGTATCCCAAGTTCATTTGCTTGAACTAATGTAGTTCCAGATCCGGAAAACGGATCGATAATAATATCTCCAGATTTAAAATAAGTTTCTGTTTTAAAATCATCAATATGAGAATCCAAAAAATATTCAACAAGCTGAGGAATATATTTACCTTTATAGGGATGAAGTCTATGAACATGCTTTGTTGTATCTTTTTCTCTTAAATGGTCAAATGAAAGTGCCCAATTTAAATCATTCCCCAGTTTTTCTTTCCAATCAACCTCTCTTCTTCCAAGATGCGAATCGTAATAGATTTTTAAATCATCTAAATTTACTAACGTCGAACCATTCTCTCCGAATTTTCTTATTTTCCCATATTGAACCAGATAAGAAATATTTGTAGGAGCAATTTCACGATTGAGCAGCTTACTTGCCCATTCACTTGCTTTTTGAATAGATACTAACTCACCATACTGTTGTTGCATGTTATTAGTATAACAAATTTTGGGTATCAAATAATAAGTTAAACTGAAGTTTACTGAGGATAATTATCTCCCTGTGCGGAAGCGGGAGGTAGTGCCACGAGATGATGGTCGTTTATTGCCAAATCTTTCTCGGCGGAATTGCATAGTTAATGGATGTGGATCCCGAACCGGTTCTCTGTCTGTCCTTGGGGCATAATGCCGTGGCCTATCGGCAATAATCGGCTTATCTACCATGGACAAATTAATTCTTCCCTGCATATCTACTTCAAATACTTTTACCTTTACTTTTTGGCCAATCTTAACTACTTCCGATGGGTCTTTAACAAATCCCTCTGCCATGCGGGATACATGCACCATGCCTTCTTTTCCTGGCAAAACTTCCACAAACGCGCCAAAAGGTAAAATGCGTTTGACTTCGCCTTCAAATTCTTCGCCAACTTGCACTTCCCTAACCAAACCCTCAACCCATGTTACAGCTTTATTAACTGCTTCTTCCGATATGCCGGAAATTGTTACTGACCCATCATCTTCAACGTCCACTGCTGCTCCTGTTTCGGCAATAATATTTCGGATAACGCGCCCTCCCGGACCAATAACTTCACCTATTTTCTCAATAGGCACTTTTACCACTTCGATTTTGGGGGCAAACTCCGAAACATTCTTTCGTGATTCTGGAATAACTGCAAGCATTTTCTTTATAATCTCCATTCTGGCCATTCGTGCCCGTGAAAAAATCTCAACAATTTGGGCATCGGTTAACCCGTCGATTTTTACATCAAGCTGAATTGCGGTAACACCTTTTTCGGTACCGGCAATCTTAAAATCCATATCTCCGGCAAAATCTTCGAGTCCAATAATATCGGTAAGCAATACATATTTGTCGCCTTCAGACATCATGCCAATTGAAATACCGGCCACAGGCGCGGTAATTGGCACACCTGCATCCATTAACGCAAGAGTCGAGCCACAGGTTGAGGCCATAGAACTCGAACCGTTTTGAGACAATACCTCTGAAACTACCCGAATTGTATAAGGAAAATCAGCTTGCGTCGGAATAACTGCCAAAAGCGCCCGTTCGGCTAATGCTCCATGACCAATTTCCCGACGTGATGTAAAGCCCATGCGACCTGCTTGGCCAAAAGAATATGGAAGACCTGAATAGTGGTGAATATATCTTTTTCTTTCTTCCCCGTCTGCCGACTCGATAAGCTGCTCAAGTCGAGGAGAACCAAGTGTGGCGATACTTAATGCCTGGGTAATGCCTCGGGAGAATAAAGCCGACCCGTGAGTTCTGGGAAGAAAACCAACCTGGGCGGAAATCTCTCGGATTTCGTCAACTGCACGTCCATCGGCTCGCTTCTTTTTATTCACCACATCTGCTCGAATCATTTTAAACATAACCTTCTCGAGCCCTTTTGCGAGTGTTTTTTTATCAACTTCAGTTTGAGGATCTTTAATTTTTAGATCTTCGTAGACTTTAGTAATTAATTCTTCTGTTTCGGCACCATTACCTTCTTTATTAAACCTAGTTTCGATCAATTGAGCTATTTCGCTTTTATAACCTTTTTCGAAAATGTTTACCGCTTCGGTAAGCATTGTCTCTTGAGGAATGGACAGCTTTTCCTGGCCGACTTTTTTAACTAACTCTTCTATTCCGGCAATTATTTTTTGTGTTTCAGTATGGGCTTTTTCAATTGCCATCTGCAAAACTTCTTCTGTAACTTGCAATGCTCCTGCTTCGATCATGACTGTTTTTTCTTTACTTTGGGAAACAACAACATCAAGTTGTGATAACGTTGCTTCGGTGGCAGTTGGGTTAACTATAAAAGCTGCCTGGTCGTTACCATTAACTCCTTCTTCAACATAACCCATTCTCACTGCCGCGATTGGGCCGCTCCAAGGAATTTTTGAAATAGCCAAAGCTGCCGAAACAGCATTGAGCGCTATAATATCTGGTTCGTTTTCCGCATCAACTGACAAAACTGTGATGATAACCTGCACTTCTCTTTTAAAACTTTTTGGAAAAAGCGGACGGATAGAACGGTCTATAAGACGAGCTGCCAAAACTGCCTCGTCGGATGGACGGCCTTCCCGCTTTACCCAACGACTGCCTTTGATTTTTCCACCAGCGTAGAGTCTTTCAACATATTCAACAGAAAGAGGAAACCAATCAATGTCTGTTCGGTCGTTGCCACAAACTACAGTTGCAAGCACCACAGTATCTCCAAGACGAGCGAGCACTGCAGCAGTTGCCTGTGGTGCTAGTTGTCCTGTTTGGAGTGTTAATGTTTTTTCTCCAATAGGTAATGTTACAGAGGTTTGTTCCATTATTATTTTAATTCTTCAATCCTACTTTCTTTACTATATCTTTAGAGCGGGTTTTGTCGACCTTTTCCAAGAAGTTAATAAGACGTCGGCGTTTGGCAATCATGGAAAGAAGTCCCCGTCTGCTATGATTGTCGTGGTTATGACCTTTTAAGTGTTCTGTTAGTCGATCGATGCGCTTTGTAAGAAGTGCTATCTGTACTTCGGGGCTTCCAGTGTCCCCATCTACAGTCTGAAACTGTTTTATTATTTCTTGTTTTTGTATAGGAGCTAATGGCATATCAATAAATGTAATTGTGTCTTATTATAACAGGTCAGAAGAATATTCTCAATACGGCTGTTTTCTGTTTCAATTCTTAAATAGCAACACGTGGGTTTTGAGAAATTCGATATCAAATGTTTCTAAAAAACCGGATCTGCCAAGCAGGGCTGGCACTTCGTCACTATCGAGAAAAGCAAGCGGCACCATTCGCTCAAGATCTCCAATTTTCGCCTTAATTTTTGACTTGTATATATACACTGCTTGTTCTCCGCCAACGCCGATAGTTACATCCTTAACACAATCCTGCTCAAGTGAGATTCGTAACTTTTCGGAAATATGTCGAGGAAGTATTGTATAATCTGCTCCTGTGTCAACAATCATCCAAACATCAACTTGTTTTTCAATCTTTGGAGACTCAAATGTAACTTTCGCTACGGGTCGGAATATATGCCCAAAAATTCCTTTACCTCCGTCTTCAAAACTAAACTTTACATCCATAAAATAAGCGAGTGAGCTTTGGGTAGATAAGCCACTTCGGGAGTAACATTTGGATTTGTTCTTTCAAGCTTTCTAAGAATTTCTGCCGCTCCTTCACCAGTTTTGGCGGTATAAATTTTTCCCGCAGCTAAAATGACATGCTTCCCCCTGTAGCGAGGATTTTTAAATATATTCATCATGGAAATCTTCGTTTTCATAGCTTCAGTATAGACTACTTTTTTATCCCTGTAAAGCCATATTAAGGAGAATTGTTAGACAAGGGTTGAGCCTTTGTAGACTTTTGGGGTAAGCCAGTCGGCCGGTGCTTCATCCTGCAAGTCTTCTTCTTTTCCCATATCTTTCTGTTCGATAAATGATGGAGGTGTAGCTTTTGGGGTAAATTGTGGACGCTGTGGTTGTGTTTGTGGTCTTTGGAATGGGAAAGGATTTCTTGGCCGAAATCCTTTTACTTGTGGCCTTGGTGCAGATACGCCAAATTGAGAAAAAGTATCCTGCGTTGTTTTTGGCCTTTGTGGTTTTTGCTCCCTTACTGCTCCTTTTCTTAACATGTGCGCTGCCATCTCAAAAGCAGTAGCACTAGTCTTCTGGCTGGCAAAATTGCCTGTGGCAAAGCTCATACCGGACAATAGGTTTTGAGCAATATCCTGGTCAATCGGTAAAGATAATGAAACCAAAATACTTGCGATAGCTTCGGAAACAGACGAATACGATAGAGAAGAAACAGTAATATCGCCAAAACCCTGGTTGTCGCTTTTGTTGTCTATATTCACAATCGTAGTATTTTTTAGTGCTTCCGGGTCAAACAACGAATCGAGATCCGAGAGTCGTGGTGTGCCGACAACAAAAAGTACCGAAATAGCTCCACCACTACGTTTGTACTGAATATCTTTTTCAGAAAAACTAAGACCGTTTTGGCCGGCTTTTACAATAATATTCAAAAGTCCATTTTCAAGAGTATAGGAAACTTTCTCTATTTCTCCCTCTTCGTAGGGAAAAGATACTGTTAAATCACCCTTATCAGAACCCAATGATGTTTTTACCTTGTTAATTCCCACAAGAGAAGAAAGCTCCACTAGTGGCTCAACTGGTGAAGCAACCGCTACTTGCTTGCCATCAGTTTTTAAAGATAAATATAGAGAAAGCGCAGCAGCCATGTCATCAAACCGCGCGTTTTTCCCAACAACAATGCTAATTGTCTGGTTTTTTTGGAGTATTTCTGCTATTTTTTGAGTGGCGGAAGTATCCATAAATTTAGTGGTGGCATAATAACATATCACCTATAGTAAAGTCAACAAGGGGGGAGATTAAAATACCTCCTTCGTTTCCCTCTTCAATTTTAGAGATCTGGTTTTTACCCTGCCGGACCGAAGTAATAGTACTCTCACCAATAATCTCCTCTCCCCTAACAATTCTAACCCTATCTCCCTTTGCCACTCTTCCTTCCAGTACTTTTATACCCAAAACCGTTGTTTTTTCATATGGGAAACTAGCCTGTACTTTTGCTTTACCAAAAATTTCTTCAACGCCAATTAACGCTTTTCCTTCCATGGCGTCTTTTAGCTCATCGAGTAATTCATAAATAATTGTATAGTTTTTCAAAAGCACTTTTTCTGTCCGGGCCAAATTTTGCACATCTGATGGAACTTTTGCATGAAATCCAATCACAAGTCCCTTAGTTGATTTTGCTAAGAAAATATCGGAGGGGGTAATTTCACCTGTTTTTTTGTCGGCAATAATAATTTCTTTTGGCAAGCTTTCTGTTATTGCTTCCAAAGATCCAAGACTATCTGCAATTAAAACAATAGAAAGCATTTTCTCATCGTGATGAAGAGAAGAAATGTTATTTTCTAGTTTTGCGCTTTGCGTTTCATGTTTTGAGCTTTGTCCGGCGAAGCCGGAGAACTTTGAGCTTGTTAACGAAACTACACTGCCAACTGGCGGTACTTTGGTAAACCCAAGTATTTCGACCGCCGTGCCCACCGTTGCCTCTTTCACCTGTTTATTCTGGTCATTTAACAGCTGCCTAACCTTTCCTAATTCCTCCCCGGCAACAACCTCATCTCTTGCTCGAATGGTGCCGTTTTTTACAATAACTGTGGCTTTTGGCCCTGCTTTTTGGTCGAGTTTGGATTCTATAATCACTCCTAAAAACGGCGCATCTTTTGTACGGTTGGCATATTTATCCTGGTGCAGTTCGAAAACTAACAAAATAAGATCGAGTAATTCGGTTACATTTTTATTAGTTTTTGCCGACACCTCAATATATGGCACATCGCCTCCCAAACATTCTAGCATAATCCACTCCCTCATCACTTGTTGTTTTGCTTTTTCACTTTGTTTTTCCGGTACATCAGATTTGGTAAATCCCACAATAAGTGGAATTCCAGCTTTCTTTAAAACAACTATACTTTCTTTAGTTTGAGGCATAACACCATCCACAGAAGAAACAACTAAAATCCCAATATCTGCCGCCGATGCACCACGCGTTCGCATGGCAGAAAATGTTTGATGCCCAGGAGTATCGATAAAAGTAATTTTTCGGCGCTTTCCTTCGTGCATAATTTCTACACTGGATGCACCAATTTTTTGGGTAATACCGCCGACCTCTGATTGGGCAATAGTACTTTTTCGAATAGCGTCTAAAAGAGTAGTTTTACCGTGGTCAATGTGGCCGAGTACTGCAACTACCGGAGGAAAAAAAGAAGACTGTTGATTACTTTGTTTTTCCATAATAATATTTCGGTGTTTGTTCTCATAGCTAGTTTTGGGCGTCTTTCGACTCTTCCGAAACCGGCTGCTCTTTCTTTGGCTCGCCAGAGCTTTCAGCGGAGGCGGCTGCTACTTCTTCTGCTCCTCTAATTTCAATCCTGTAACCGGTAAGCTTTGATGCTAATCTTACATTTTGTCCTTCCTTACCAATTGCCAGAGAAAGATCTCCTGCTGCCACAATTACATGGGCAACCTTATTTTCTTCATCAATTGCTACCTGGACATCTTTTGCCGGAGAAAGCGCTTGGGCAATATATTGCTTAATGCCTTCCTGCCATTGGATAATATCGATTCGCTCAATACCACCAAGCTCGGCAATCACGTTTTGCACCCTCACGCCCTTTTGTCCAACACAACTTCCAACCGGATCAATCCCAGACTGATTTGAATACACTGCGACCTTGGCCCGATTTCCCGGCTCTCTTACAATTCCTTTAATAACAACGCTTCCGGATGAAACTTCAGGTACTTCCCGCTTAAAAAGCCCTTCGAGTAACCCAATATGAGCTCTTGAAACAATAACTTCTTCGCCTCGTGTCCCTTCTTGAATTCCTACAATATATACTGCTAATCGTTGATTTAGATGATATTTTTCGTTTTGAATTTGCTCATTTGGCGGCATTATAGCCTCTGCCTTTCCAACATCAACAATCACATTTGGCCCCTGAAATTTTAGGATCATGCCATTAATGATAGTGCCTACTTTTCCTCGGTAGTCAGATACTATTGCTTCTTTTTCTTTTTCCCGAATTTTTTGTAAAATTACCTGCTTGGCTGTTTGGGCGGCAATCCGACCAAATCCCGGAGGTGTGACATCTTCTTCTTTATGTAATATGTGAGCTTCACCTGTTTGAGCATTAAGAGTTGCGGTGTATTCTTCGATTTCGATACCAGGGTGGTCTTTGCGATATGCAGCAATAATAGCGTTTTTGACGGTGTCCAAAACTACCGTTACATCAACACCTCGCTCGTTGGCAACTTGATTTAATGCTAATGCAAATTCGCTTCTTTGTATTGCTGGCATAAGTCATGGTAGTATAGCAGAAATAAACGCGTTATACTAGTACGGAATGAAAAAAATTCTATTTTTATTCTTGTGTTTTGTCTTTCTTACTTTTGCTGCCTGCACGCCCGTGGCGCATGCTGATGAAGGGTGGGTTATTGAAAACTTTCAAAGCAATGTTATTGTTGAGCAAAACGGAAAGGTAAACATTACCGAGACCATCGATGTTAACTTTGGTACTCTACAAAAACACGGCATTTATCAAGATATTCCCAACATCTATTATGACCAAAACAACAAAAATACTTACGCTGATATATCTATCCTATCTATCTTAAAAGATGGAGCAAGCGAACAATACCAGCAAAGTCAAAATGGCAATTTTTTGCGACTCAAGATCGGTAAACCTAATCAAACATTTTCGGGATCAGCAGAATACACAATAACTTACACTGCTGTTGGCATACTAAAAAGCTTTTCAGATCATGATGAGCTTTATCTAGACGTTACGGGCAACGGCTGGCCGGTACCAATTAAAAAAACCTCGGCCAGGATTACACTTCCGCAAAATGGCATAACTGGCGTACGCTGCTTTGAGGGGATTCAAAACGCAAGCGAAAAATGCGTGGCAACGATTACCTCACAAAATCAAGCAGACTTTTCTGCAACACGGGTCCTCCAAGCGGAAGAAAATATGAGCATTCTTCTTGGTTACACAAAAGGTATGGTGCCGATTCTGACAGCCTCTACGCCAAGAACCCAAACAGATAATAATACGATAGCACCCCTTCTAATACTTATAAATATTGGCGGATTTTTAGCCACAGCTATTTTTGGAATTGGACTTACCATATTTTTCTTTTTCAAACACGGCCGGGACGAAAAAAATCTTGCAACAGACACCATTGTTGCACAATATATGGCTCCCGATAAATTGAGACCGGCAGAAGTTGGCACAATTTTAGACGAACGGGCAGATACTTTGGATGTTTCGGCAACTATTGTGGATTTAGCGGCGCGGGGATTTTTAACCATTACCGAACAGGAAAAAAAGTGGCTTTTTGGAACAACCGACTATATTTTGAAAAAAACCAAAAAAAGTGTTGAAGAATTACTACCTTATGAAAAACTACTGTTTGAACGATTATTTTTAGACAACGACACAGTCAAAATTTCGGAGCTGGAAAAAAATTTCTACACAGATTTGGCGCTGGTAAAATCTAGCCTCTATGCAGATGTTTTGGGTAAAAAATACTTTAGTCAAAACCCGGAAATGGTCAGAAATAGATACACTGGTGTTGGTCTTGCCTTATTTATTGCAGGTATTGTCTTGTCTTTTGTTATTTTCTCACTTATGGGGATTTGGATTGGGCTTTCTCTATTTGGTTTAGCGCTCCTTATTATCTCCCGATATATGCCCCGTCGAACAGAACTGGGTTACAAAACCTATATAAAAATACTCGGGTTTAAGATGTTTATCGATAAAGCCGAAAACTACCGGCAGCAATTTTTTGAAAAAGAAAATATGTTTAACGAAATTTTGCCCTATGCCATAGTATTTGGTAATACCGAGAAATTTGCCAATGCACTAAAAAAACTGGGGCTAGAACCACCCCAACCTTCGTGGTACATAAGTAATCACGCATTTAATGCCATGATTTTTAGCAGTCACATGAATCATTTTTCAAACTCGTTAACATCGGCAATAGCTAGCCAACCAACAAAAAATAGCTTTGCCTCATCCGGCAGCGGATTTTCCAAGGGCGGAGGATTCTCCGGTGGTGGCTTTGGCGGCGGTGGAGGCGGAAGCTGGTAATAGTTGACAAGCAAGATAAACACGCATACAATAATAACTAATGAATCCCCTATATATTATTTTGGGTGTAATTGGAATTCTAGCTGTTTGGGTGATGTTTGCCTATAACGGTCTTGTTTCTTTGGTAAACCAAACTAAGAATGCGTGGTCAGACATTGATGTACAACTAAAACGTCGTTATGACCTTATTCCTAATTTAGTAGAAATCGTCAAAGGATATGCTAAGCACGAAAAGGGAGTTTTTGAGGAAGTTACCAAAGCCAGAAGCGCGGCCATGTCGGCAAAAGGGATAGAAGAAAAAGGACAAGCCGAAAACATGCTGACAGGGGCATTAAAAAGTCTTTTTGCAGTTGCCGAAAATTATCCAACACTCCGCGCATCGGAAAACTTTAGTAAACTCCAGGACGAACTTACCCAAACAGAAAATAATATAGAGTCCTCGAGAAGATTCTATAATGCTAATGTGCGGGATCTAAATACTAAAATAGAAACATTCCCAACCAACATTATTGCCAACATGTTTGGATTTAAACAGCAAGAATTCTTCCAAGCCACAGAGTCAGAAAAAGGCGCAGTCAAGGTGTCAATGTAACTGATTAAGCAGCCTGCTGTAGACGGTGTTCCTGTGCCGCAGCAGGTGCGTGATTTTGAGCAGAGGCCTGATGTTCTTCTTTCTTTTCTTCATCTTTAAAATTACCAAAAATACTGTTTTTTGATATTCGAGAGTGGATATGCCCTCCTATAAGCGGCACAAAATTAATTAATCTCGATAATGGAGCAAATGGCATATATAGTCCCAGATAGCTCCCAAATGCCGGTTCAAGCACTTTACCTGCTTCTCGTCTTTCATATTCATTTTTCAGATGCTTCATGGCATTACGGCTTGCATTCCATTCCAGCTTTTGCTTAAAAAAAGGCAACCCGCCAAATATTGCGCGCAGTGTTGGGAATTTAGATTGATCAAAATCTTCTGCATGTCCTGCTTCGTGCATAGCAACAGCCGGATTCGAATGGTAGACTTGTGCAGATTCTGTATATGGATTATATGCATCTGTCCTAAAAACATTACCAGCAGCCCAAGCAGAAAGCGTGGTCGGTATTCCAAGAAAAACGCGAGCTAATAAATTTGTCCTTCTTTCTTTTTGAAACAATCTTCTTAATTGACGAAGCAATGGAGAATGACCTAAATATACCTCTACTACCTGTCCTTTCCAAGAAACATCTTTATATCTCTCCTGTAAAAACTCTGCTGTGTCTTTTTCTGGACTCGACAAAATTGCACCAGGTGTCAAAAGTGCAACGTCTGTGGGTATTGCATTGATTCTTCCAACAGTATTAGCAGCAATACTTCCCCACCCTCGTATAACTTTTAAACCCGGTCCACCTTCGGCATTTTCTGGCATAATTTATTTAGTATTCGCAAGAAATAATTCCTGCTCTAAAATGCCAAGAATAAAACCCTGATGCGCTGTCCAATTAAGAAATGTCTCGATCTTTCCAAATTGCTCGTAAGAAAGTTTAATTACGTCTGGAAATACATATATTATTCTGTTCAATTCATTTTGTTTTGTTTTTTCCAAAAAGAAAGATAAAATATGATCTATTTTAAGCAGCAAACTTCTTCCCTGATCTTTCTCATAATTTTTAATCCAGGTATTTCCTAATTCATTTGTTTGTGTTCTGGCAACTAAATTTTCTTTTTTTGGATCTATTTCCGAAGCAACAAGAAATAATATGTATCCACTCAATACACATACCGAAAGAGAAAATTCCAGTTCTTGGCGAATTTTTCCTAAAAGTTGTTTATCCAAAACTTGTACTTCCAATTCCTCTGTAGCTATTCTGACAATTACATCAAATCCCTTTTGGGTTTCAAAATGTAAAGAATCAAGAAATTCTTTTCGAGATTTTATATCTTGACCAAGCTGTTGCATCCACTGCGTCCAAATCAACTCGTAATCTTTTATCATGTACTTTGATACTATAATAAAAGATAATATTAGTCAAAAAGTAATGTAATCCATTTATTTCTTCAAATTTTCCCTACCTGATAATGATGTATATTTTCCATAAAATGATTTTTCAGAACTTTCACTTAGTAACGAATTAAGTCGTGTATCGAGCTGTTCAGGAGTAAAAGCTTGTGTTATTCCTATTATTCCAGTTCTATTACTTTTTGTTACGAGCTTTCTAAAATCTCCAATATTATAGGTAATAATTATTCTCTTTTGTTTGCATGCAATTTCATAAACATCTTTGTCTGTTGATCCCTCTTTATGAAGATCATGCTTTATATGCTTAATACTATAACGATTATTAAGGCGTCGGAAAGATTTTCTCGGATAGATTCCCTCGTCCAGAAGAAGTTTATGCTTGTAGAATTTGGGAGCCATTTTTATTAATCAAACCGATTGCTTGATCTATAGCTGCAGAAAGCCTTTTTACATCCACGTGGGGATACTCATCATGAATTGCTTCAATAGTAAACCCTTCTTTCAATAAAAAAAGGATTTGCCCTATCGGTATACGGGTACCTGCTATTACTGGCATTCCCCCTAAAATTTCTGGATTGGAGACTATATATTGTTTCATGTTTTTAGTCTACTAATCTTGCTTAATAATGTCAACATTTTCGATGTAACCTCTAAAACTTCTACATATTTAGCTGACTAAAAATTAAAAATATACCAAATAAAAAATAAACTATTTTTTATTTCAAATTTCATAATATCTTTTCATTCTAATATAGAGGTTTTACATATTTCAAAACCAACCTTTTTTCTTCTTTCCTTCTAGTTCGAATTCTTCGAGGAGTTGCTTTTGGCGGCTGGTAAGATTTTTGGGAATAACAACAGTGATTTTTATATAGTGATCGCCGCGATTATTACCCCGAAGATGTGGCACGCCTTTTTCGCGAAGCCGTATAAGGGTATTTGATTGTGTCCCTGGTGGCACCCGAAATGTTACCTCGCCCCAAATGGTTTCGATCGGTACTTCAGCTCCCATTGCAGCCTGGGAAAACGAAATTTGTTTTTCGGAAATAATGTCGTACCCTTCCCGCTTAAATCGACTATCGGGCTTTACTTCGATAAGCACATCGTAATCACTAAAGCGAATACGTGATCCTTCATCCACCCCTGCTGGTACTTTTATGGTTTGCTGTTTACCGTTGAGTGAAATTTTTTTCTCCACCCCTTTTACTGCCTCCATAAAATCAACTGTGAGTGAGTAGACCGAGCGCCTCTGGCGGGCGCCGAATGGTGATCCGCCGCCAAAAAACTGTTCAAAAATTTCAAATGGATCGGACGAACCGCCAAAATCAAAGTCATTAGCTCCACCAGTGGTATAAGTATAACTAAACGGCCCATACTGCCCCCCTTGTGCCCCGCCAAACGGTCCTCCTCCAGGGACTGCGCCCTGTTCGAATGCAGCAGCCCCGAATTGGTCGTACTGTTGACGTTTTTGAGTATCGGACAACACCTCGTAGGCTTTAGTTACTTCTTTAAATTTTGCTTCTGACTCTTTACCCTTATTTCTGTCCGGATGATACTGCAAGGCAAGTTTGCGGTATGCCCGCTTTATTTCGTCCTCGCTGGCTGTCTTTGATAACCCCAAAATTTCGTAATAATCTTTATTCATAGTCGTATTATACTAAACAAGCGCGTCTCCGCGCCCTGCTATATGCCCATATGCTATTTATTAGTTGACCACTTCTCCCTCAACCGGTTCGTCTTTATCTTTTTTTTCTTCCTTTGGCTCGCTCGCCTCGCTGGAGCTTTGCGAAGCTGGGCCG